>JAIERT010000146.1 GCA_019746735.1 Burkholderiaceae bacterium
TACCCCAGCCCCATGGCCACGGCCACGGCCATGTACCACAGCGGCCTGAACCCGCTCAAGGGCATCCACCGCGACGACCGCGCCGAGGGCGTGGACATCGTGCGTGGCGAGAAGCGACGGCGCCTGCACAAGGCCTTCCTGCGCTACCACGATCCGAACAACTGGCCGCTGCTGCGCGAGGCCCTGAAATCCATGGGTCGCGCCGACCTGATCGGCAACGGCAAGCAGCACCTGATTCCGACCTTCCAGCCGCTGACCGACGGCAGCTACCAGAGTGCGCGGCGCAAGAACTCCACGCCCTCGGTGGCCAAACTGGCATCGAAGACACCGGCCAAGGGGCGCATCCTGACCCAGCACACGGGTCTGCCACCACGCGAGACCGGCACGGCCAAGGCCCGGCCTGCGCGCAAGCCGCGCTGAAGCCTCAGTCTTTGGGGGGCAGGGTGTGCAGCGGCAGGTCCAACCGCTGTGCCAGCGCATCCAGCGTGTGCCTGGTCTGCCGCGCGAACCAGTCTTCCAGGGCTTGATGCATGGCCGGTGCCGACATGGCACCCGCCTGCAGACCCGCTGCGCCGCACAAGGCCTGCGCGAAATGCGGCTCCAGTGCCGCCACGGCCACCCGGCCGTCCTTGCAGGCATAGACGCGATAGCCCGCATGGCCGCCGCCGACGGCGCTCGTGGGCGAGACCAGGCCCCAGTGCCGCGGCAGGCCCAGCCAGGCGGCAGCCTCTGACAGTGCGACTTCCTGCCGCACGCCTTGCCCCTTGCGCTTGCGTTGCAGCAGCGCCTGCAGCACGGCTTCGCAGGCCATGAGCGCGCCGCCCATGTCGGCATAGAGTGTGGGCGGCAGGTTCAGCCCCTGGATCAGGCCCTGTTCCGCCATATAGGTCAGGTCGTGGCCGGGAATCTCGGCCGCCGCACCGGGCGCGCCGACGATGGCGACCAGGCAGAGCTGCGGAAATTGCCGGTGCAGGGCCGACCAGTCCAGCCCCAGGCGCTTGAGCGCCGAAGGGCGGAAGGAGGTCAGCAGCACATCGGTGCGCGCCAGTTCGCGCTGCAGCACCTTGCGCCCGGGTTCGCTCTTGAGGTCGGCCTGCAGCACTCGCACGCCGGCGTGCAGAGCGGCGTAGGCCTCGGGCCTGTAACTTTGCAGGGGGTCGCCCGCCGGCGGTTCCAGCTTGCTGCAACGCGCGCCCAGGGCGTGTAGGCGCATGAGGGCGGCAGGGCCAGGCAGGTTGAGCGCCAGGCTGAGTACGCGGGTTCCGGTGAGGGGTTTGCTTGTCTGTGCCATGCGGCCCAGTGTAATGAGTCAGTCCGGCACCGGCGGGGCTTGGATCGCGCGGCATTCTTTGCTACGCTGGCACGCGCGGCGCACGGTAAAACTCTCAGGGGGCACGATCTTGAAGACCGACTTGTCGGCGACGGATTCCCATGCGGCACGTGCCGGTCAGGCACGGGGCCTGATCGTCATCGTCTGGGTGTTCGTGGGCCTGGTCGTGCTGCTTCTGCTGCTGGCGAGCTACAGCATGAGCCTGATGTCCGCAAGCCGGGCCTATGTGGGCGGCGAGGGCCTGTGGTCCAAGGCCCAGAAGCAGGCGGTGCACGCACTGCTGCGCTATACCCTGGACCATCAGCCCACCGATTTCCAGCGCTATGAATCCGAGCTGGCCGTCATCCTCGGTGACCGGCAGGCCCGGCTGGAGCTGGAAAAACCCGACCCCGATCTGGCTGTGGCCCGGCAGGGCTTTCTGCAGGGCGGGAACCATCCGGACGATATCGACGGCATGGTCCATCTGTTCCGCGTCTTCCACCGGGTGCCCGACATCGACCGGGCGATCGCGATCTGGGCCGAGGCCGATGTGCATATTGACCAGTTGATCGCTCTGGGCGAGCGGGTCCGCGCCAGTGTGCGGGCCGGACAGATGACCCCGGCGGTTTCCCGGACCTACCGACAGCAGCTGGAGGACATCGACCGCATGCTCACGCCGCTGGAACATGCCTTCTCGTCCACCCTGGCGGGCGCAGCACGCCAGACCAGCTTCGCGCTGCGGGTGCTGATGTTTGCGGTGGCCTTCGTGCTGCTGGCAGGGGCCTATCTTTTCTCGCGCCGGCTGCTGCAGCAGAACGCGAATTTCCAGCGAACGCTGCTGGACAGCGAGACCCAGTTGCGCAGCGTGCTCCAGCTGGCACCGCTGCCCATCCTGATCGTGCGCAGGGACGATGCGATCCTCGTCTATGCCAATGAACGTGCGCTGGCCCAGTTCCGGATCAGTGCTCAGGAGTTAGGGCGCCGCAAGGCCGACGACTTCTATGTCCGCCCTCAGGAGCGCACGCAGCTGGTCGCTTCCATCTGGCAGAGCGGCAGCGTGCGTGACCGTGAGGTCGAGTTGCAGGACCACAGCGGGGGGCGTTTCTGGGCTTTGCTGTCCTGCCAGCGCATCAGCTTCGGGGAGCGCGATTGCGTGCTGACCACGCTGACCAATATCGACGAGCGCAAGCGGGCACAGCAGGAACTGCACCACCGGGCTTTCCACGATGAGCTGACCGGCCTGCCCAACCGTTCCATGTTCATGGACGCCCTCAACCGCACGCGACATCGGGTCGAGCGTAAAAATGGCGTGTTCCTGCTTTTCTTCGTTGATCTGGACGACTTCAAGGTGATCAACGACACCCACGGTCACCGCCTGGGTGACCTGCTGCTGCGCGAGGTGGCGCTGCGCCTGCGCCTGTGCCTGCGCGAGGGTGACCTCGTGGCGCGGCTGGGCGGCGACGAATTCGTGATCCTGGTCGAGGGCGAGGAGCGTGTCGAGGACGCAGCCACCATCGCCCACAAGATACTGAGTGCACTGGCCTCCGACTATGTACTGGATGGCCAGACGCTCAAGGTGACGGCCAGCATCGGCATCAGCCGCTACCCGCACGACGGCACCGAGCTGGGTGAACTGATGCGCCGTGCGGATGCAGCCATGTACCAGGCCAAGGCCGGCGGGCGCAACACCTTCCGGACCCACGCGCCCGGAAACTGATTCAGGCGCCGAAGTTCAGCGGCAGGCCCACGTAGTTTTCGGCCACGGAACGCGAACCGGACTCGGAGTGGATGATGTAGTCGAGCTCGGCTTCCTGCAGCTTCTGGCCGATCTCGCCGTTCTCAGGGAAGCGGTGCATCAGCGAGGTGAACCACCAGGAGAAGCGTTCGGCGCGCCAGATGCGCTTGAGGCAGCGCTCCGAGTAGTGGTCGATGCCGGCCTCGGATTTGTCCTGGTAGTACTCGATGAAGGCGCTCGAGAGGTACTTCACGTCGGTGGCGGCCAGGTTGAGCCCCTTGGCGCCCGTGGGTGGCACGATGTGGCCGGCGTCACCCGCAAGGAACATGCGGCCGAAGCGCAGCGGCTCGGTCACGAAGCTGCGCAGCGGGGCGATGCTCTTCTCGATGCTCGGGCCGGTGACGAGGTGTTCGCGCGCCTCGGGGTCCAGGCGCAGCCTGAGCTCGTCCCAGAAGGCCTGGTCGCTCCACTGTTCCACCTTGTCGGTCAGCGGCACCTGCAGGTAGTAACGGCTGCGCGTCGCGCTGCGCATCGAGCAGAGCGCAAAGCCACGCTCGCTGTTGGCATAGATCAATTCATGGTGCACGGGAGGGGTGTCGGAGAGCAGGCCCAGCCAGCCGAAGGGATAGACCTTCTCGAATTCGCGGATGGCGTTGCGCGGGGCGCTGGCGCGGCACACACCGTGGAAGCCGTCGCAGCCGGCGATGAAGTCGCAGTGCAGCTCGTGGGTCTGGCCGTCCTTCTCCCAGGTCACCCGCGGCGTCTTCGTGTCGAAGTCATGCACCTGCACATTGGCCGCTTCGTAGATGGTGGTCAGGCCGGCGGCCTGGCGCGCGGCCATCAAGTCGCGCGTGACTTCAGTCTGGCCGTAGACCATGACGTTCTTGCCATTTGTGAGCTTGTTCATGTCGATGCGATGGCGCTCGCCCTTGAACAGCATGTCGAAGCCGCCGTGGATCAGGCCCTCCTGGTGCATGCGCTGGCCGACCCCGGCCTCTTCCAGCAGGTCCATGGTGACCTGTTCGAGCACGCCGGCGCGGATGCGACCCAGCACGTAGTCGCCGCTCTGGCGCTCAACGATGACGGCCTCGATGCCGGCCTTGTGCAGCAGCTGGCCGAGCAAGAGGCCCGAAGGGCCGGCACCGATGATGGCAACCTGGGTACGCATGGACAATCTCCTCAGTGAATCCGATGCGGCAAGAATAGGCAGCCGGACGCGTTCCGTCAGGCGTGACCCACGTCAAATGTGCGATGATCGCCAACTGTGCGCGATGATCGCGCATTTCATGAGGCCCGGAACATGATCGCCAGATCCGACCTGATCGAAGGCATGGCCAAGGGCATGGCCGTGCTCGAGAGTTTTGATACCGAGCGCCAGCGGCTCAACGCCACGCTGGCCGCACAGCGTGCGGGCATCACGCGCGCTGCTGCACGCCGGCATCTGCTGACCCTGGCCCATCTGGGCTATCTGGAGACCGACGGCAGCCATTTCTGGCTCTCGAGCAAGGTGCTGCGTTTTTCCGGCAGCTACCTGGCCACCGCGCGCCTGCCGCGGGCGCTGCAGCCCACGCTGGAGCGGCTGGCCACGCAGACCGGTGAATCGTTTTCCGCCGTGGTGCTCAACGGCGACGAGGTGGTGATCGTGGCGCGCAGCAGCGACGTGCGCCGCACCGGCGCCGAGGGCCTGCCGCAGGTGCTGGCCTATGGACTGCACCTGGGCGCGCGCCTGCCGGCCCACGCCACGTCCACAGGGCGGGTGCTGCTGGCGGCCCTGCCCAAGACCGACTTCAACGCCTGGCTCAAGGGCCGCCTGCTGGGCCGCCTGACCATGCACACGGTGACCGAACCGCGCGCCTTCCGGGCCCTGATCGAGCAGGTGCGGCGCGAGGACTACTGCCTGAGCACGGAGGAGCACGAGCTGGGTGTGCATGCCCTGGCCGTGCCCTTGCGCAATGCCCAGGGCCGTACCGTGGCGGCGCTCAACGTGGTGGCCGCGACCTCGCGCCTGTCCGGGGCGGCCATGCAGCGCGATCTGCTGCCTCTGCTCTGGGAGGCCGCACGGGAAGTACGTTTGCTGCTCTGATTTCTGTATGCAATTGCAACATTTCGACGCCGCCCCAGGGCCGTCGGAGGCTTCGGTATATAGTGCCTACGGTTCTGCTGTCCACCTCGAATTCATCCCCCACAAGCAAGGAGCACCCATGAAACGTCTGTCTCTTTTCGTCGTCCTGGCTCTGGCCCTGCCCGGCGTCTGGGCCCAGGTCAAGCCCTGCGAGGAACTCAAGGCCGAGATCGCGGCCAAGATCGATGCCAATGGCGTTACCAACTACACGCTGGAGATCGTGCCCAACGAGGAGGTCGGCGACCGCAAGGTGGTTGGCAGCTGCGAAGGTGGCACCAAGAAGATCGTCTACGTGCGCAACTGAGCACGGCCTTCCTTCCAGGAGCCGCCTTCGGGCGGCTTTTCTTTTGGGCAGCCCGACAGCCTGTGGTTTTACAAATCCACACCAAATGAACACGCTGGCGATACGGGCCCCTGCAGAATCGGTCCTCATGTTCTCCCTGTTCCGCAAAAGCACCAGCGCCCCCGAAACCGTCATGCTGTCCGCCCTGGGCACACGGCGCATGAATCTCGAAGAGCGCATGGCCTTTCGCCGCGAGCTGGCTGAACAGGTGGTGCGCGAAAGCCTGCAGGCGCTGGGCGTGCCGGCGACCGACTACAGACTGCGCCTCATGCCGCTCGATCCCCGGCATCACCGCTACATCGTGATGCTCGACGTGGCGTCGGGCTTCGCCCCCAGCCTGCGCGGCCAGGCCTGTACCGAAAGCGAGGTCGAATCGCGCATCCGCCGCAATGCCTACGAGCACTACGGCCTGAGCCTGGAAGGGATCTACTGGCGGGCCGATGCCCAGCAGCAGGCGACCTTCGAACGCCGGTCCAGCAGCTCCGCACCAGCGCAGGAAGGGCTGCGCCCCTGGGAGCTGGTGTCGGACGAGGAAAAGCAGGCCCTGATGGAAGCCATCCGCGAGGGCAGCGAGCTGCCTGTGCTGCACGTGGGCGACCTGGAATACCTGACCGACCTGGCTCCGCTCGAGGAGCCGGAGGGGGACGTCCGCAGACGCCAGCGCTAGACGAGGCCGCAGCCTCAGTCCAGCGTGATGGGCTCGGGCCGGGTGCGGTAGAACTTCAGCGGCATTTCCTGCGCCTCGCGCGCCGCCTGGTTCAGCACCGACTTCTTGATCTTGCCCACGACGTGCATCTCGCACGGCTTGCAGTCGAAGCGCAACGTGAGCTTTTCCTTGCCGTTGATCAGGGTCAGCGGCTCGGCACGTACCGTGCCCTGCACGCCGGTCACGCCCTTGGCCTGCTTGGGGCACAGGCTCAGCGAGAAACGGACGCAGTGCTTGGTGATCATGAGGCTGACTTCGCCTTCCTCCTCATGGCTTTCGTAGGCGGCAGCGATGACCTTCACGCCATGCTTGGCATAGAAGTCGCGGGCCTTCTCGTTGTAGACGTTGGCCAGGTAGCTCAGCGTGTCCTCGGGATAGGGCACCGGCGGCTGCACCGGGTTTGCACGCGGCGGACGCTCGTAGGCGGCGGCACGCGCCGCTTCCAGCGCGGCCACGGCGTCGCGACGCAGCTGGTTGAGCGTGGAGGCGGGGATGAACCAGGGCTGGGCCAGTGCCAGCGCGATGTCGATAGGTTCGAAAATGGTCGTGCCGAAGCGGCCCAGCTGTTCACGCAGCGTGGTCTCGGCCTGGGTGGCGTTGCGCGCGGGCTCCTTGGCGGCGGCGATGCGGGCCTCACCCGTGTGGCCGTCCTCGTCGGTGAGCAGCAGGGCGTAGCCTTCGGGCGTTTCCTCCAGCCGGACCCAGACGCCGATGCGCCGTTCGCTGGATTTCTTCTCCAGCATGCGCACCCAGTTCATGTCGCGGTTGCGGTTGAGTTCGGTGCCCTTGCGCAGGTCCTTGAGCCCGGCGATCGGGTCCTTGGGCCAGACACGCCAGCTGTCGACCGACATGGCGCCGGCCGGCTCGGCACGATTGATGGCCAGGCCCACGAGTTCCTTCTGCAGGTCGTAGTAGCACAGGCCGTCGCCGTTGTGCAGCACGGTGCCAGGCTCGGTGACGGTGAGTTCGACGAAATCGGGGCCCACCTTGGTGACGTAACCCAGGTGGCGGCCCGGGTTCTTGGGCGTGTCGAAGGCGCCGATGTCCTCCTTGCGACCCTGCACGAAGTAGTCGGTGAACTCGCGGTTGAAGTTCTGGTCCGGGTCGGGTGTGAAGCTGAAGCTGGTCCTGCCGCTCGAGGCGCGGGCCAGTTCGGGGCGCTGCTCCAGCAGCTCGTCGAAGAGCTTGCGGTAGTGGGCCGTGATGTTCTTGACGTAGGCCAGGTCCTTGTAGCGACCCTCGATCTTGAAGCTGCAGATGCCGGCGTCCACCAGGGCGGCGAGGTTGGCGCTCTGGTTGTTGTCCTTCATCGAGAGCACGTGCTTGTCATGGGCCACGAAGCGGCCCTGGCTGTCCTGGACCTGGTAGGGCAGGCGGCAGGCCTGCGAGCAGTCACCGCGATTGGCGCTGCGACCGGTGTGGGCGTGGCTGATGTAGCACTGGCCGCTGTAGGCGACACAGAGCGCGCCGTGGATGAAGAACTCCAGCGTGCAATGCGTTTCGGCACGGATGGCCTGGATCTGCTGCAGCGTGAGCTCGCGCGCCAGCACGATCTGGCTCAGGCCCGCGTCCTGCAGGAAACGCGCCTTCTCGGGCGTGCGGATGTCGGTCTGGGTGCTGGCGTGCAGCTGGATGGGGGGCAGGTCGATCTCCAGCAGTCCCATGTCCTGGATGATCATGGCGTCGACGCCGGCGTCGTAGAGCTGCCAGGCCAGCTTGCGCGCAGGTTCGAGCTCGTCGTCGCGCAGGATGGTGTTGAGCGTGACGAAGATGCGGCTGTTGTAGCGGTGCGCGTGCTGCACCAGGCGCGCGATGTCCTGGACCGAGTTGTCGGCCGTGGCACGGGCGCCGAAGGAGGGGCCGCCGATATAGATGGCATCGGCGCCGTGGTTGATGGCCTCGATGCCGATGTCGGCCGTGCGGGCCGGCGACAGGAGTTCGAGCTGGTGAGCGGGAATCGACATCCCGCGATTATCCCAGCCCGGCGGCTTTCCGTCAGGCCGGGATGTCCGGGATCAGCGTTCGGCCGGGGCGACGGCTGCGCCTTCGATCTTGTGGCGCTGCAGGGCCTGGGCCACGAAGCCGCTGGCCTTCATCTCCTCGACGAAACCGCGCAGATAGGCCACGCCCGCCTCGTTGCGCACACGCGGTGTGCCCATGGCCTGGTTGATGACCATGAAGCGGCCGGGCAGCAGGCGCAGGCCGGGCACACGTCGGGCATCGGCTTCGAGCTGCTGCTTGACGCCGGCAGCCACCTCGAGCTTGTTGGCGAGGAAGTAGTCGACGACGGCGGGCGAGGTTGGCGCGCGTTCCAGCGTGGCTTGCTTGATCTCGCGGCTCAGGTAGAGGTCGTAGGCGCTGCCCTTGCCCACGGCGATGCGATGGCCGGGGCGGTCGACGTCCTCGTTGCGCTGGAGCGCAGAGTCCTGCCGTACCAGGTAGGCGCCTTCGATGACCACATAGGCTGCGCTGTAGCGCACGTCCTGGCCGCGCAGCGGGTCGATGGCCACGAAGGCGATGTCCACCTTGTCGGCCTTGAGCGCTTCCACGACCTGGCCGGCGGCCGTGAAGGTCACGAGTTCGAGTTTCACGCCCAGGCGGCTGGCCAGTTCACGTGCCAGGTCGACCGAGACGCCGACAGGCTGGCCAGCGGCATCCTTGTTGGCCAGGATGGGGTTGCCGAAGTTGATGGCGGCACGCATCGTGCCCTGGGGCGCCAGGGCCTCGCGGGCGGCTGGCGGAACGGTGGAACAGGCGGTCATGAACAGACTGAGGAGGAAAAACAGCGCCAGCAGCGGACCGCGGCGCGACGAGCGGGCAGGATAGCGCATCAGAAGTCCACCTTCTCGCCCGGCTGGACCTTGAGCATCTTGTTCGCCTCGCTGCCCAGGGCTGCCGCGAACTCTTCCGGCGTACCACGCAGCACGGGGATGGTGCCGTAGTGGATGGGCAGGGCGTACCTGGGCTTGAGGTAGTTCTTCACGGCGTAGGCCGCGTCGGCCGGGCTCATGACGAAGTGGCCGCCGATGGGGATGAGCACGAGGTCGGGCTTGTAATAGTCGCCGATGAACTTCATGTCGCCGAACAGACCCGTGTCACCCATGTGGTAGACCTTGAAGCCGTTTTCCATCTCGACGATGAAACCCACGGGCTCGCCACCGACGTGCACTTCGTCCTTGGTGGTGGCAGGGTTCTTCCAGGCGAATTCGGAGGAGTGCTCGGCCCGCGTGGCGGTGATCTTCACGCTGCCGGGCCCGAAGGGCATGATGGTGCCACCCTTGCCGAAACGCGGGGACAGGTCCATGGGCAGCACGCCCAGGGTGCTCAGCGTCTGGTTCAGGCCGGCCGGGCCGTACAGGGGCACCTTGTGCATCTTGGCCAGGTCGGGCGCGTCGGCGATGTGGTCGAAGTGGCCGTGTGTGACCAGCACCAGATCGACCTTGCCCAGGGCTTCGAGGTTCTTGAAGCTGGCCGGTGTCTTGGGGTTGGTGCGCAGCCAGGGATCGATGACGATGACCTTGCCGCCGGGCGTCGTGATGCGCACCGAGGCCTGGCCCAGCCAGAGCACTTCGGTCTTGCCGCTTTGCGCCAGGGCGCCCAGGGAGGTGGCGAGCAGCAGCAGGGCGGCGAGGGAGGAGGGGATCAGCCGGGACAGGAACTTGCGCATGGAATACTCCTGAGAGGTGGAGGACAGGGCTGTATCGATTGGACACAGCGCCCGACGCAACGTCAAGCGAGCTAGCCCTCGGTCTGCAGGCCACGAAACAAAAAACGCGGCCCGGGGCCGCGTTTTCTGATGCATCGATCGTGGATTACTCGATCTTAGCCTTGGCGCGCAGATCGTCCTGGAACTTGATCAGCTTCTGCTGGCCCAGCTGTTGGGCAATCTGCGGCTTGATCTCTTCCAGCTTGGGCAGCTGGGCCTCACGCACGTCGTCCAGGCGGATCACGTGCCAGCCAAACTGGGTCTGCACCGGGGTCTCGGTCGTCTTGCCCTTGCCCAGCGCGACCATGGCGTCGGAGAACTCCTTGACGTAGTTGCCCGGCGCGGCCCAGTCCAGGTCGCCGCCATTGGCGCCCGACCCCGGGTCCTTGGACTGCTTCTTGGCGATGGCGTCGAACTTGGCGCCCTTCTTGAGCTGGGCGATGATGGCCTTGGCTTCGGCTTCCTTCTCGACCAGGATATGGCGGGCGCGGTATTCCTTGCCGCTGTTGGCCGCCACGAACTTGTCATATTCAGCCTGGATCTCGGCATCGGTGACCGGGTTGTTCTTCTGGAAGCTGGCCACGAGGTCACGGATCAGCAGCGAATCGCGTGTGAATTCCATCTGCGCCTTGAACTCGGCGCTGGCGTCCAGCCCCTGCTTCTGGGCTTCCTGCACCAGCAGTTCGCGGTCGACCACCGCCTTCTTGAGCTCTTCCATCATCTCGGGCGTGATCTGGCGGCCCGAACGCGCGAACTGCTGGGCCAGCGCATCGACGCGCGTCAGCGGGATGGGCTTGCCGTTGACGATGGCCAGGTTCTGCGCCTGGGCCGGCAGGACCAGGGCGCCCAGCAGGGTGGCGGCCGCCAGGGCCGGAAGAATCAGCTTTTTCATCATGGATCCTAGGAGGACGGA
>JAIERT010000238.1 GCA_019746735.1 Burkholderiaceae bacterium
TGGGCCTGACGGTCGAGGTCAACGGCAACACCGCACGCATGCGCGGCACCGACCACTGGCCCCCGCGCTGCGCTGCACTCACGGGCACGCTCGGTGTCAAGGTGGCCTGCGGGATTTACGAGTGGCGTCCTTCGCCCTGCCGCGAATTCGAGGAAGGCAGCGAGGCCTGCCACCGCGCCCGCGCCAAGGTGGGCCTGCCGCCGCTGGAGGCCTGAACCTCAGGGTCCCTGGTACAGCCAGGGCACATCCAGCAGGCGTTCGCCCAGCAGGCGCAGCGAGGCATCGCGTGCCCAGGCCATCGGGCCCTCCAAATGGAAGATCCCGCCATTGCGGAGAGATCGCGCCTGCACGCGCGCGTTGCGCTGCCAGCGGTTGAGCGCATAGCGCCGCAACAGCGTGGGCACGTCCAGCACGCCATCGACCAGCCCCACCTGCCGCCCCAGTTCGGCCGCATCCTCGATGGCCATGCCCGCACCCTGGGCCAGATAGGGCCGCATGGGATGGGCCGCATCGCCCAGCAGCGCCACATGGCCGCGTGCCATCTGGTCGACGGAGCTCACCGGCGGGCGGTCGCACAGCACCCAGAGGCGCCAGGCTGGCACGGCCGCGATCAGATCGCGCAATTCGCTACAGGTGTGGGCCAGCGCGGCCTGCAGATCGGAGGCATTGGCCCCGTGGTCCCAGTCCTCCAGACCGCCCTGCACATGGCCGTGCACGATGGCCACGACATTGAGCCACTCGCCGCCACGCACTGGGTATGCCACCACGTGCAGCCTGGGACCGAGCCAGGCCGTGACCTGCTGGCTGCGCATGGCAGCCGGCAGACTGGCTTGCGGCACCATGGCGCGATAGGCCAGGTGCCCGGCCACGCGCGGCGGCCCGTCGGCCAGGAGCTGCTGGCGCAGCCGGCTCCAGAGTCCATCGGCCGCGATCAGGGCGTCGCCCTCGACATCGAGCCCATCGCTCAGACTCAGGCCGACGGCACCCTTGGTCTCCACATAACGGTGCACCGTCTTGCCGGTGTGCAGCCAGACGGCCTCACGCTGCTGCAGGGCCTGCAGCAGCAGTTGCTGCAGGTCGGCACGGTGGATCGTGGCGTAGGGTGCGCCATAGCGCTGCACCATGGTCTGGCCCAGTGGCAGCACGCCCAGTTCAACCCCGCTGAGGGCGTGGTGCACCTGCAGGCGCCCGGGGAAAGCGGCCACCTGTCGCAAGGCCGTGTCGAGCTCCCAGCGCTGGAGCACGCGCATGACGTTGGGGCCCATCTGGATGCCCGCCCCCACCTCGGCAAAGGTGTCGGCACGCTCGTAAAGACGGACATGGCAACCGGCCCGCGAACAGGCCAGCCCGGCAGCCAGGCCGCCGATACCGCCGCCGGCTATGAGTACATCGGTATGCATGGCACCCGATTCTGCCCCAGCAGATGCAGCGATTTACTCGACGCGGATCACGCTCGTGGGCTTGAAGCCCAGGTCCGCCGCCTTGCCCTTGCGCCCGCGGGCAGCGCGCGCATTGTTGAGGCTGCGGATCTCCAGCGTTTCGTCACGCTCCTTGCCGCCACGCCCCAGGCCCTCGATCTTCACGCTGCGCGTGTAGGCGGCGGCGCCGGCCAGCGTGTCCTTGGGTTCGAGGTCGATCAGCATGAGGCCACGCCCGCCGTTGGGCATGGGCTTGAGCTCGCCGATCTCGAAGGTCAAGATGCGGCCGCCGGTCGAGGCACAGGCCACATGCGTGGCCGGGCTGTAAAGCGCGGAGGCTTGCGCGCCCACGGGCAAGGGCACGTTGGCCGCCGACGGGCGGCAGACCATATCGTTCTCGCCGCAGTTGATGAAGGACTTGCCGGCCTTCTGGCGTGAAACCATGTTCTCCACCTGGGCCAGGAAGCCATAGCCGCCCGAGGTCGACAGCAGCAGCCAGGCGCTGGCCGCACCGGCAAAGTAGTGCACGAGCTGGGTGCCGGCTTCCAGTTCGATCATCGTCGTCAACGGCTGGCCGTCGCCCCGCGCACCGGGCAGGCTGGCCACGGGCACGGAGTAGACCCGGCCCTTGCTGCCGAAGGCCAGCAGGGTGTCGACCGTACGGCATTCGAAGGTCCCGTAGAGGCCGTCACCGGCCTTGAAGGCGAAGCTCGCCGCGTCGTGGCCATGGCCCTGGCGCGCACGCACCCAGCCCTTCTGTGAGACGACCACGGTCACGGGTTCGTCCACGACCTTGACCTCGGCCACGGCCTTCTTCTCGGTCTGAATCAGCGTGCGGCGTGCGTCGCCAAAGGTCTTGGCGTCGGCCTCGATCTCCTTGACCATGAGCTTGCGCAGGGCGGCCGGGCTGCCCAAGATCTCCTCCAGCTTCTTCTGTTCTTCGCGCAGCTCCTTGAGCTCCTGCTCGATCTTGATCGCCTCCAGCCGCGCCAGCTGGCGCAGGCGGATTTCCAGGATGTCCTCAGCCTGACGATCGGTCAGCTTGAAGCGCGTGATCAGCGCGGGCTTGGGCTCGTCCGCGTTGCGGATGATGCGGATCACCTCGTCGATGTTGAGCAGCACGAGCTGCCGGCCTTCGAGGATGTGGATGCGGGCCAGCACCTTGTCCAGGCGGTGCTGCGAACGCCGAACTATCGTGGTCTGGCGGAAGGCGATCCATTCCTCCAGCATCTGGCGCAGGTTCTTCTGCGTCGGGCGACCATCCAGCCCCACCATGGTCATGTTGATCGAGGCCGAGGTCTCCAGGCTGGTGTGGGCCAGCAGGGTGGTGATCAGCTCCTGCTGCTCGATGCGGCTGGTCTTGGGCTCGCAGACCAGGCGCACGGGCGCGTCCTTGCTGGACTCGTCGCGCACCACGTCGAGCACGGCCAGCACCGTGGCCTTGAGCTGGTTCTGCTCCGGCGTCAGGGCCTTCTTGCCGGCCTTGACCTTGGGGTTGGTCAGCTCCTCGATCTCCTCCAGCACCTTCTGCGTGCTCACGCCAGGCGGCAGCTCGGTCACGACCAGCTGCCACTGGCCGCGCGCCAGTTCCTCGATCTTCCAGCGCGCGCGCACCTTGAGCGAACCGCGGCCCGTGCGATAGGCCTCGGCGATGTCGGTGGCCGGGCTGATGATCTGGCCGCCGCCCGGGTAATCGGGGCCGGGCAGCAGCCCCAGCAGGTCCTCATCGGAGAGCTTGGGCGTCTTGATCAGGGCCACACAGGCGGCGGCCACCTCGCCGAGGTTGTGGCTCGGGATCTCGGTGGCCAGACCCACGGCGATGCCGCTGGCGCCGTTGAGCAGGGTGAAGGGCAGACGTGCCGGCAGCTGCTTGGGCTCTTCGGTGGAGCCGTCGTAGTTGGGCATGAAGTCCACCGTGCCCTCGTCGATCTCGTCGAGCAGCAAGCCCGTGATCTTGGCCAGGCGCGCCTCGGTGTAGCGCATGGCCGCGGCGCCATCGCCGTCGCGGCTGCCGAAGTTGCCCTGGCCGTCGATCAGGGGGTAGCGCTGGGCGAAGTCCTGGGCCATGCGCACCAGGGCGTCGTAGGCCGCCTGGTCGCCATGCGGGTGGAAGCGGCCCAGCACGTCGCCGACCACGCGCGCGCTCTTGACCGGCTTGGCCGCCGTGTTGCCATTGGGCCCGCTGTAGCCCAGGCCCATGCGCGACATGGAATACAGAATGCGACGCTGCACCGGCTTCTGGCCGTCGCTCACGTCGGGCAGGGCCCGGCCCTTGACCACGCTGAGGGCGTACTCCAGATAGGCCCGCTGTGCGTAGTGGGCCAGGGTCAGGGCGTCATCACCGGCCGGATCGGGCGTGAGGTCCAGGGTAGGTTGATCCATCGTGACAGTTCAGCTCTCAGGAAGGTATGGTTTCAGTCCGGCAGCGCCTCGAGGCTGGCCACCTGCGCCGGCTCGCGCTGCCACGGGCGCTGGGCCTTCTCGGCCGCGGGCTTGAGCACCGCGTACAAGGCCAGCACGGTGCGCACATAGTTCTGCGTTTCGCGATAGGGCGGGATCTCGTTGCCAGCGCGCCGTACGGCCCCGAGCCCCGCGTTGTAGGCGGCCAGCGCGAGCTCGGGCTGCTCGGGGAATTTCTTCAACAGACGGGCCAGATGCAGGCTGCCGATGCGGATGTTGGTGCGCGCATCGGTGAGCTGGCGCGCCACCGGCCGGCGTTTCTGGTCCACCAGGCCATAGCCGCGCGCCGTGGCCGGCATCAGCTGCATGAGCCCGACCGCGCCCTTGGGTGAAACCGCGTCGGCCTCGAAACCGGATTCGGTGGCAATCAGGGCCTGGAGCAGGGCGTAGTCGATGCCGTGTTCACGCGCGGCCTCGCGCAGCAGATGCCGTACCGCCTTGTAGTCGGGCGAGATCTCGAAGAAGGCATGCAGGCGCGTGGGCGCCAGCGGTACCGGGCCGGCACGCGTGCTCTCCTCGGGCGCCGCGTCGCTGAAATAGAGCTCGTAGCGCTCATCCAGCTGCTCGGCCGCGAAATGCACCACGCCCTGCTCGTTGACATAGGCCCAAACGTCGGCACGTGCCGCACCCTGCCCCAGCAGGAGCATGGCCAGCAGCGCGAGCCACTTGCGCATCAGATGTCCACCTCCACCGCGTCGCCGTGCAGTTCCATGAGTTCACGGCGCGCCGCAGCCTCGCCCTTGCCCATGAGCTTGGTGATCTCGGTTTCGGTCTGGGCGTTGTCTAAAGTACCCAGGCGCACCTGCAGCAGGCGGCGTGTGTCCGGATTGAGCGTGGTCTCCCAGAGCTGCTCGGCGTTCATCTCGCCCAGGCCCTTGAAGCGGCTGATCTGGCAGCGCTCCTTGGCCACGCCCTCCTTGGCACATTTGTCGAGAATGGCCGTGAGCTCGCCCTCGTCCAGCGCATAGGCCTTGCTCGCGGCTTTCTTGCCGCGCGCGGGGATGTCGACGCGGAACAGCGGCGGACGCGCGACATAGACGTGACCGGCCTCGATGAGCTTGGGGAAATGGCGGAAGAAGAGCGTGAGCAACAGCACCTGGATGTGCGAGCCGTCCACGTCGGCATCCGACAGGATGCAGACCTTGCCGTAGCGCAGGCCGCTGAGGTCGGGGCTGTCGTTGGGCCCGTGCGGATCGACGCCGATGGCCACCGAGATGTCGTGCACCTCGGTATTGGCAAACAGGCGGTCGCGCTCGACCTCCCAGGTGTTGAGCACCTTGCCGCGCAGCGGCAAGATGGCCTGGCTTTCCTTGTCGCGCCCCATCTTGGCGCTGCCACCGGCCGAGTCGCCCTCGACCAGGAAGAGCTCGTTGTGGCCCAGGTCGCGGCTCTCGCAGTCGGTCAGCTTGCCCGGGAGCACGGCCACACCCGAGCCCTTGCGCTTTTCCACCTTCTGGCCCGCGCGCTGGCGTGTCTGTGCGGCCTTGATGGCCAGCTCGGCCAGCTTCTTGCCGTACTCCACATGCTGGTTGAGCCAGAGTTCGAGGGTGGGGCGCACAAAGCTCGACACCAGACGCACGGCGTCGCGGGAGTTCAGGCGTTCCTTGATCTGGCCCTGGAACTGCGGGTCGAGCACCTTGGCACTGAGCACATAGCTGGCGCGCGCGAACACGTCCTCGGGCAGCAGCTTCACACCCTTGGGCAGCAGGCTGTGCAGCTCGATGAAGCTCTTGACCGCATTGAACAGGCCGTCGCGCAGGCCGCTGTCGTGCGTGCCGCCCGCGCTCGTGGGAATCAGGTTGACGTAGCTCTCGCGCACGGGCTGGCCATCCTCGGTGAAAGCCACGGCCCAGGCCGCGCCCTCGCCCTCGGCGAAGCTGTCGTTGTTCTCGGCATAACCCTCGCCCTCGAAGAGCGGGATCACCGGATCGGCCGGCAGGGTCTGCATGAGGTAGTCGCGCAGGCCGCCCTTGTAGAGCCAGGTCTGGGTGTCTTTGGTTTTTTCGACCGTCAGCGTCACCGTGACGCCGGGCATGAGCACGGCCTTGCTGCGCAGCAGGTGGGTCAGTTCCCCCATGGGCAGGACGGCGGATTCGAAATACTTGGCGTCGGGCCAGACGCGCACCGAGGTCCCCTGCTTGCGGTCGCCCGGGCCTTGCGTCCGGGTCTGGAGTGGCTCGATCACATCACCCCCCGAGAAGGCCAGGGTCGCCACCTTGCCCTCACGGTAGGTGCTCACCTGCAGGCGCTTGGCCAGCGCATTGGTGACCGACACGCCCACGCCGTGCAGGCCGCCCGAGAAGCTGTAGGCCCCGCCCTGGCCCTTGTCGAACTTGCCGCCGGCGTGCAGGCGGGTGTAGACCAGCTCGATGACCGGGGCCTTTTCCTCAGGGTGCAGGCCAAAGGGAATGCCGCGTCCGTCATCCTCGACGCTGACCGAGCCGTCGGTGTGCAGGGTCACGGCGATCTTCTTGCCGTGACCGGCCAGGGCCTCGTCGGCCGCGTTGTCCAGCACTTCCTGGATGATGTGCAGCGGGTTGTCCGTCCGGGTGTACATGCCCGGACGCTGCTTGACCGGCTCCAGTCCCTTGAGGACGCGGATGGAGCCTTCGGAGTATTCGGGGGTGGGTTTGACAGCCATGGCGCGGAATTGTAGACCCAGTCCGCCCAATCACTGGATGAACATCCAGTTACATTCCGTACGGCCCCCGGCAAGTGCCCGGCGGATTGGCTACAGTGCGGCGATGAGCAACAAGAAACTCCCCATGGCCCAGGTGCTGATCTGCGGCGCCCTGATCGTCACCCTCTCCATGGGCATACGCCACGGCTTCGGCCTCTGGCTGCAGCCCGTCACCCAGACGCAGGGCTGGACACGCGAGACCTTCGCTTTCGCGATGGCCATCCAGAACCTGACCTGGGGCTTCGCCGGCATCTTCGCCGGCATGCTGGCGGACCGCTACGGCGCCTTCAAGGTCATCATCGGCGGCGCCATCCTCTACGCCCTGGGCCTGATCGGCATGGCCCATGCCCCCACCCCCCTGCTGTTCGCGCTGAGCTGCGGTGTGCTGATCGGCATGGCCCAGGCGGGCACCACCTATGCCGTGATCTACGGCGTGATCGGCCGCAACGTCAGCATGGACAAACGCTCCTGGGCCATGGGCGTGGCGGCGGCGGCCGGCTCCTTCGGCCAGTTCCTCATGGTGCCCGTCGAAGGCTGGCTCATCAGCGGCCTGGGCTGGCAGCAGGCCCTGGTCGCGCTGGGCATGGCGGCCCTGCTCATCGTGCCCCTGGCCTGGGGCCTGCATGAATCCAGCTTTGCCGCCGGCACGGCACCCAAGCGGGATCAGTCCATCCTGCAGGCCCTGCGCGAGGCCTTCGCCTACCCGAGCTTCCAGCTACTCATGGCCGGCTACTTCGTCTGCGGCTTTCAGGTGGTGTTCATCGGCGTGCACATGCCCAGCTACCTCAAGGACCATGGCCTCTCGCCGCAGGTCGCGAGCTACTCGCTGGCCCTGATCGGCCTCTTCAACGTCTTCGGCACCTACATCGCCGGATCCCTGGGCCAACGCCTGGCCAAGAAGAACATCCTGGCCTTCATCTACTTCGCGCGCGCCATCGCCATCACCCTCTTCCTGCTGGCGCCGCTCACGCCCCTGAGCGTCTACATCTTCTCCGCCGTCATGGGGGTGCTCTGGCTGTCCACCGTGCCGCCGACCAATGCCATCGTGGCCCAGATCTTCGGCGTGGCCCATCTGTCGATGCTGGGCGGCTTCGTCTTCTTCAGCCACCAGATCGGCAGCTTCATGGGCGTGTGGCTCGGTGGCTACCTCTACGACCAGACGGGCAGCTATGACATCGTCTGGTACATCGCCATCGCCCTGGGCGTGGCTGCCGCGCTGATCAACCTGCCGGTGCGCGAAGCCGCGATCCGCCGCCACCCCGAGGGAGCCCGCGCGTGAAGAAGAACCTGCGCCACGCACTGGCCTGGGCTGCGGCCCTGGTCCTGCTGCTGGCCGTGTTTGCGCTCTACACGCGGCCGGACTTTCTCGTGACCCTGGCCGATCAGGTCTGGGCCTGTTTCTGAACCACTGCCGCTAGGGATAGTCTCCATCCCGCGACGCGGGTCGCAATGGCACACTCGGGCCATGACCATGAAGACCTTTATCCTCACCGGCGCGTCCGACGGCATCGGCGCCGAGCTGGCGCGCCAGCTGGCGCAGCGGCACGGCGCCGAGGCCGGCCTGGTGCTGGCGGCCCGCAAACAGGCCCTGCTCGAAGAAGTGGCCAGCCAGTGCCGCAGCCACGGCAGCGAGGTGCTGGTCGCACCCACCGACGTCAGCGACCCGGCCCAGTGCCGCAAGCTGGTCGAACGCGCGGTGGAGCGCTTCGGCTGGCTCGACGTGCTGGTCAACAACGCCGGCGTCTCGGCCCAGGCCCTGTTCGAGGAGGTGCAGACCGAACACCTGGGCTGGTACGAGGACCTGATGCGCGTGAACCTCTGGGGCTCGGTCTGGTGCACGCACGCCGCCCTGCCCCATCTCAAGGCCAGCCGCGGCCAGATCGTCGCCGTCTCATCGCTGGCCGGCCTCGTGGGCGTGCCCGGGCGCACGGCCTACAGCGCCAGCAAGTTCGCCATGACGGGCTTCTTCGAGGCCCTGCGTGCCGAGCTCAAGACCGCGGGCGTCAGCGTCACCACGGCCTACCCCGGCGTGGTGGCCACCGAGATCCGCTACCGCGGCTACAACGCCGCGGGCCAGCCCGCCGGTAAAAGCGGCCTCAAGGAAGACGACGCCATGACGGTGGAGGAATGCGCGCGGCTGATCCTCGCCGGCATGGACGCGCGCCGGCGCGAAGTCGTGATGACGGGCAAGGGCAAGCTTGGACGCCTGCTCAAGCTGCTGGCACCGGGTCTGGTCGAGAACATGGCCCTGGCCGCCCTCAAGGACGAGGTCAAGCCACGATGAGTGCCCTGCCGCACGGCGCCGAGTCACCTTCGGCCTGGGTCCAGCGCTGGTCTCACCTCGTATCCCCTGGAGGTACGGTGCTGGATGTCGCCTGCGGCCACGGTCGCCACATGCGCTGGTTCGCGGAACGTGGCCACCCGGTCACTGGCGTGGACCGCTCGCCCGAGGCCATCGCCGCCGTAGCCCCTGTGGGCACGGCCATCGAGGCCGACATCGAGAACGGCCCCTGGCCGCTGCTGCAGAGTGGCCAACCGCAGCGCTTTGACGCCGTGATCGTCACCAACTACCTCTGGCGTGCTCTGTTTCCCACCCTGCTGGCCAGCCTGGCCCCGAACGGGGTGCTGATTTACGAGACCTTTACCGCGGGCAACGAAACCGTGGGCAAGCCCTCCCGGCCTGATTTCCTGCTCCAGACGGGTGAACTGCTGCGCGTCTGCGCCGGCCTGCGCGTCGTGGCCTACGAGGACGGCTACCTGGCCGCCCCTGAGCGTTTCGTGCAGCGCATCGCGGCCGTCAACGAGGCCGGCCTGTCCACGGCTGGCGCGCCCGCGCGTTATCCTCTGTGAGCCTTGCAGGCCCCGGTCACCGGGCGGCGCTGCTCGGTAGAATGCACCATCCACCTGAATCAACCTCCCCGCTTCGGACATGACTTCCTCTACACGCCGGATCACCGGCAGCATCGTGGCCCTCGTCACCCCCCTGCACGAGGACGGTAGCGTCGACTACCCCACCCTGCGCAAACTGATCGACTGGCACGTCGCCGAAGGCACGGACTGCATCGGCGTGGTCGGCACCACGGGCGAATCGCCCACCGTCAATGTCGAAGAGCACTGCGAGATCATTCGCGTGTCCGTCGAACAAGCCAAGGGCAAGGTGCCCATCATGGCCGGCTGCGGCGCCAACTCCACGGCCGAAGCCATCGAACTGGCCCGCTTCGCGAAGAAGGTCGGCGCCGACTGCCAGCTGCAGGTCGTGCCTTACTACAACAAGCCCACGCAGGAAGGCCAGTTCCTGCACTTCAAGGCCATCGCCGAAGCCGTGGGCGACCTGCCCATGGTGCTCTACAACGTGCCCGGCCGCACCGTGGCCGACATGGCCCATGACACCGTGCTGCGTCTGGCGCAGGTCCCGGGCATCGTCGGCATCAAGGAAGCCACGGGCAATATCGAACGCGCGCAGTGGCTGATCCGCGAAGCGCCCAAGGGCTTCGCGATCTACTCGGGTGACGACCCGACTGCCGTGGCCCTCATGCTCTGCGGCGGCCACGGCAACGTCAGCGTCACGGCCAACGTGGCCCCGCGTGCCATGCACGAGCTCTGCGTCGCCGCCATGGCCGGCGACGTGAAGCGCGCCATGGAAATCCAGTTCAAGCTCATGCCGCTGCACAAGCAGCTGTTTGTCGAACCCAACCCCATCCCCGTCAAGTGGGCCCTGCAGCGCATGGGCCGCTGTGGCGGTGCGCTGCGCCTGCCGATGACGCCGCTGACCCCGGCCAACCAGCCCGTGGTGGAAGCCGCGCTGCGCGCGGCCGGCGTGCTGTGAAAAGGACAACGCGTTGAAATCTGCATCGAAACTGGCCCTGCTGGGCCTGACCCTGGCGCTGGCCGCCTGTTCCACGTTCGAAGGTGACAAGGTGGACTACAAGGCCGCCGCCAAGGCGCCGTCCCTGTCCATCCCGCCCGACCTCACCCAACTGCCGCGCGACACGCGCTACACCGCACCGGGCGCCACCGTGAGCGCCACGGGCTACCAGAACGCCAGCCAGGCCCCGGGCAACACCGTGGCCTCGGTCTTTGGGGGCATGCGCCTCGAAGGCCAGGGCGCGCAGCGCTGGCTCGTGGTGGACCAGCCGCCCGAGAAGCTCTGGCCCACCCTCAAGGCCTTCTGGCAGGAAACCGGCCTGCCCCTGGTGATGGAAGACCCGCAGCTCGGCATCATGGAGACCGACTGGGCCGAGAACCGCGCCAAGCTGCCGCAGGACTTCATCCGCCGCACCCTGGGTGCCATCCTCGACAACCTCTTCTCCACCGGCCTGCTGGACAAGTACCGCACCCGGCTGGAGCGTAATGCAGCCGGCGGCACCGAGATCTACATCAGCCACCGCGGCCTGGAGGAAGTGGTGCGTCCGGACAGCCCCACCA
>JAIERT010000006.1 GCA_019746735.1 Burkholderiaceae bacterium
TGGGCGTGGTCAAGACCCGCCTGGCCGGCAAGGCCGAGATGGGCCAGGTCTCGGCTGCCGTCAAGGCCGCGCTGGCAGGCTGAACGCCAGCCCCGGCTTATAAGGGCCGGCCCTGGCGGGCCGTCAGCCAGGCCGGCGCATCCTGCAGCGCCACCGGGCGCAGGAAGCGCGCCAGTGCCGCATCACCCACCGAGGTGCTTTCGGGCCGGGTGCTGCTGGGCCAGGGGCCGCCATGCTGCTGGGCCGCCGTGACGGCCACGCCCGTGGGCACGCCGGCAAACAGCACACGGCCTGCGATGGCCATGGCGCCACGCACCAGGGCCTGCACGTCCGCGCCGTCCGTCTGCGCGCCCCAGACCGTGACGGTCAGCGAGCCGCCCACGGCCTGCAGCACCTGCAGGGCCTGGGCCACGCTGGCCGCACGCACCACGAGGCTGCTGGGCCCGAAGACCTCTTCCCGCAGCGCCACCTTGGCGATGAAATCAGCCGCACTCACCTGCGCCAGCACCGGACGCGGCGGCTGGCCTGCGGCGGCGACCTCGTGCACGACCAGACTGGCACTGGCCTCGGCCCAGTGAGCCACACCGGCATCGAAGTTCTTGCGCATGCCCTGGGTCAGCATGGCGTGCGGGTTCTGGCCGGCCAGGGCCAGTCCCAGCTGCTGCACGAAGGCGTCGTTGCCGCTCTTCGCATCGGCATCGGTATCGAGCAGCACGATCACACCGGGGTTGGTGCAGAACTGGCCGCAGCCCAGGGTGATGGAGCCCGCCAGCGTGGTCGCGAGCTCGGCGCCCTTGGCCTTGAGCTCGGCCGGCAAGGCCATCACGGGGTTGATGGAGCCGAGCTCACCGTAGAAGGGAATCGGGCGCGGCCGCGCCGCGGCTTCGGCCGCCAGGGCCGCACCGCCCCTTGTGGAACCCGTGAAGGCCGCCGCGGCGATGGCCGGGTGGCGTACCAGCTGGATACCCACCTCGTTGCTCGTGCCCTGCACCAGGCCCACGAGACCGGCCGGCAGCTGCTGCGTCGCCAGCACCTGCTGGATCAGTTCCCAGGTCTGGCGGGTGAGCTGCGGATGACCCGGGTGACCCTTGATCACCACAGAGCAACCCGCCGCCAGCGCGGCCGCGGTGTCACCACCGAGGACGGAGAAGGCGAAGGGGAAGTTGCTGGCCGCATACATGGCCACCGGGCCCACGGGCACGGACCAGCGCTGCATGGCGGGGTGGCCCGCGGGTGGGGCACCGGCCACGGCGGGATCATCCACGTAGTCAAAGGGAACCCCGCGCTCGGCGATGTCGGCAAAGCGGCGCAGCTGGAAGGCCGTGCGGTCGAGTTCGCCATTCAGGCGCACCGGACCCAGGGCGGTTTCCTGGTCGGCAATGGCGACCAGGGCTTCACGGCCGGCTTCCAGGCCGGCGGCCAGGGCACGCAGCAGCGTGGCGCGCTGGGCGCCGCTGCTGGCCTGCCAGAGCGGGAAGGCGGCCGCGGCCGCGTTGGCCGCCGCATCGATGTCAGCTGCCGTCGAAGCGGTCAGGGTTGCGATGACTTCGCCGGTACGTGCGTTGTAGGACGAGAAGTTGGTGCTCATGGTCGTATCCAGGAGAGTTCAGCGCACCAGGCAGGGACGCTTGTTGTCGAATGCCCAGCCCGGGATCAGGTACTGCATGGCCACGGCGTCGTCGCGCGCGCCCAGTCCGTGCTGCCTATAGAGCTGGTGCGCCTTCTCGACCTCGACCATGTCGAGTTCGACACCGAGGCCCGGCTTTTGGGGCACCTGCACGTGCCCGCCGACGATCTTCAGCGGGTCCTTGGTCAGGCGCTGGCCGTCCTGCCAGATCCAGTGCGTATCGATGGCCGTCACCTTGCCGGGTGCCGCGGCACCGACGTGGGTGAACATGGCCAGCGAGACATCGAAGTGGTTGTTGGAATGCGAGCCCCAGGTCAGGCCCCAGTCGCGGCAGGTCTGGGCCACGCGCACGGAACCGGCCATGGTCCAGAAATGCGGATCAGCCAGCGGGATGTCCACGCTCTGCAGGGCCAGCGCATGCGCCAGCTGGCGCCAGTCGGTGGCGATCATGTTGGTCGCCGTCGGCAGGCCGGTGGCGCGGCGGAACTCGGCCATGACCTCGCGGCCGCTGAAGCCGTCCTCGGCGCCGCACGGGTCTTCGGCGTAAGCCACCACGCCGCGCATGCGCTGGCCCAGGCGGATCGCGTCCTTGAGCAGCCAGCCGCCATTGGGGTCCAGGGTCACGCGGGCCTGCGGGAAGCGCTCGTGCAGCGCGGTCACGGCGTCGACCTCCTCGTCGCCGCGCAGCACGCCACCTTTGAGCTTGAAATCGTTGAAGCCATAGCGCGCATAGGCGGCCTCGGCCAGACGCACCACGGCCTCGGGTGTCATGGCCTCCTCGTGGCGCAGGCGGAACCAGTCGTTGTCGGCATCGGGCTCGCTGGCATAGGGTAGATCGGTCTTCCGGCGGTCACCGACGAAGAAGAGGTAGCCCAGCATCTCCACGGACTCACGCTGCTGGCCTTCGCCGAGCAGGGCCGCCACGGGCACCTCCAGGTGCTGGCCCAGCAGATCCAGCAGGGCCGATTCGACAGCCGTCACGGCGTGGATGGTGGTGCGCAGATCGAAGGTCTGCAGGCCACGGCCACCGGCATCACGGTCGGCAAAAGTCTTCTGCATCTGCTGCAGCACGCGCTGGTGCGCGCCGATGGGCTGGCCCACGACCAGCGCACGCGCGTCCTCCAGAGTCTGGCGGATCTTCTCGCCGCCCGGCACCTCGCCCACGCCGGTGTGACCGGCGCTGTCCTTGAGGATCAGCAGGTTGCGGGTGAAAAAAGGCGCATGGGCGCCACTGAGGTTGAGCAGCATGCCGTCACGGCCGGCGACGGGAATGACGCGCAGCTCGGTGACGATGGGGGTCGAGGCGTTGGGCATGGACGGTAGCGTAAAGCGAAAAACAAACCCGCCCCGGCCTTCCGGCCCTGGGGCGGGCATTGGACGCTGATCAGTCGGCCGAGATCTTGCGGCTTTCGATCAGCTTCTTCCAGCGCGCGAATTCGGCAGCCTGGTAGGCCGTGAACTGTGCGGGCGTGTTGCCCACGATCTCGAAACCCAGGTCGAGCAGCTTGGGCTTGACGGCCGGATCGTTCAGGCCGGCCACGATGGCCGCCTGCAGCTTGGTCTTGATGTCATTGGGCAGACCCTTGGGGGCCGCGATGGCCTGCCAGGAATAGACATTGGCTTCCTTGATGCCCGCTTCTTCCAGCGTGGGCACGCTGGGCAGTAGGGGCGAACGCTGGGCACTGGTGATGGCCAGGGCCTTGAGCTTGCCGGCCTTGATCTGCGGCATGGCGGTGTTGATGTTCATGAAGGACGAATCCACCTGGTTGCCCAGCAGGTCGTTCATCACGGGACCGCCGCCCTTGTAAGGCACGTGGATGCCCGTGGTGCTGGTCTGCTGCCAGAAGAGTTCGGCCGTGAGGTGGTCGCTGCTGCCGTTGCCCGAGGACGCGAAGGTCATCTTGTTCGGATTGGCACGCAGGAAGGCCAGCACGTCATTGATCGAGTTGTGGGCCGAGGCGGCAGGCACCACGAGCACATTGGGCGCCTGCACGGCCACCGTGATGTAGTCGAAATCGGTCAGCGCGTTGTAGGGCACCTTGGCGATCAGGTGCGGCGCGATCACGTAGGGGCCGAGCGAGGCCACCAGCAGGGTGTGGCCGTCGGGCGCGGAGCGCGCGACCTGACCGGCGCCGATGGTGCCGGTGGCACCGGCCTTGTTGTCGACGACAAAGGTGCCGCCCAGCTTTTCCTGCAGCTTGGGCGCCAGGGTGCGTGCGATCAGGTCGGTCGAGCCGCCCGGCGGGAAGGGCACGAGCAGGGTCACGGGCTTGTCGGGCCAGGCCCAGGCACTGCAGGCGGCGGCCGCCAGCGTCAGGGTGGTCAGCAACTTCTTCATGGTCATCTCCTTCATGGTTGTAAGAATGGAAAGGCGGACGTCTTTACTGGGGACCCAGCTTCCTGATCAGCGCGGCGAGTTCGTCCATCTCGTCGGGCTTGAGGTCGGTCAGCGGCGCGCGCACGGGGCCGGCATCGTGACCGACCAGCTTGGCGCCGGCCTTGACGATGCTCACGGCATAGCCGTGGCCCTTGTTGCGGATCTTCAGATAGGGCATGAAGAAGTCGCGCAGCAGGCGGTGCTGCGTGGCCATGTCTTCCTTGGCGACCGCGTGGTAGAAGTCCATCGCCGTCTTCGGAATGAAGTTGAACACCGCCGAGGAATAGACCGGGGTGCCCAGGGCCTTGTAGGCCGCGGCATAGACCTCGGCCGTGGGCAGGCCGCCCAGGTAGGCGAAGCGGTCGCCCATGTGCATGTAGATCGAGGACATGAGCTCGATGTCACCGATGCCGTCCTTGAAGCCGATCAGGTTGGGACAGCGCTCGGCCAGGATGGCGAGGGACTCGGGCGTGAGGCGGCAGACGTTGCGGTTGTAGACGATGACGCCGAACTTCACGCTCTTGCAGACCTGCTCCACGTGGGCGATCAGGCCTTCCTGGCCGGCTTCGGTCAGGTAGTGCGGCAGCAGCAGGATGCCGTGGGCGCCGGCGCGCTCGGCCTCCTGCGCGCACTGGATGGCAAAGCGCGTCGGGCCGCCGGCGCCGGCAATGATGGGCACCTTGCCCTTGCAGGTGTCCACCGCCGTCTTGATGATGCGCGTGTACTCGTCGCCGGTCAGCGAGAAGAACTCACCCGTGCCGCCGGCCGCGAACAGCGCGCTGGCGCCATAGGGGGCCAGCCATTCCAGGCGCGCCGCATAGGACTTGGCGTTGAAGTCGCCCTGGGCGTCGAAATCCGTCAGCGGGAACGACAGCAGTCCATGGGACATGATGGATTTGAGCTCTTGGGGATTCATGGGTCTCCTGTGGAATCAGCGGGGTGATGATCAGACCACCCCATCAGGGCAGTCCTCCATTTTGTTGTCAGTCATCATACAACATAAGATGAATCTGTCAAACCCCTGATGCTCGTTCAGGCACTGGCTCCGGGGAAGTTATTTGCCGGTTTGCGGTGACAGACCGGCCGCACGGCGGCGGCGCTCACGGCTGTTGGCCAGATGGGTGCGCATGGCCGCGCGGGCAGCCTCGACGTCCTGGTTGGCGATGGCGTCGTAGATGTTCTCGTGCTCGGCGTTGGCGCGCTGCAGATAGCTGCGCTGGGCGTCTTGCGCCCCCGCCTCGGCACCCAGGCGCGCGCGCGGGATGATCATGGCCCCCAGCGTGCCCATGAGTTCGGCGAAATGCGGGTTCTGGGTAGCGCGTGCCACCTCGAGGTGGAATTGGAAGTCCGGCCCCACGGCATCGCGCCCCTGGGCCAGTGCGGCGGAGAAGGCGTCCAGCGCCGAGCGCATCTGGGCCAGGTTCTCGGGCGTGCGCCGCAGGGCGGCCAACGCGGCGGCCTCGGTCTCCAGGCCGATGCGCAGCTCCAGCACCGCGATCACGTCGTGCAGGGTGCCCATCTGCTCGGGCGCGATGCGAAAGGCCGCACCGTCACCCAGCCCCACCACGAAGGTGCCGATGCCATGACGCGTTTCCACCAGGCCCGAGGCCTGCAGCTTGGAGATGGCTTCGCGCACCACGGTGCGGCTGACGCCGAACTCTTCCATGATGGCCGCCTCGGTGGGCAGCTTGTCGCCCGGGGCGATGCGCCCGTCGCGGATGCGGTCGCCCAGCGACTCCACCAGCTCCAGCGCCAGGGTCCGGGGACGACGGCGCGCGGGCGGGGACAGCGATGCGTTCATTAGGGTTTACCCTTGGTTTCTGGCAATTGACATCTTCAAAGCGAAGCCCGAAGATAGTTGTATGACAACATACGACAAAATGCAAGTCGTAGCAGCACTGTAGCCGATCCGCCCCCAGCCGCCGTTTCCAGGACCCCACATTTGCAGCCTGCGCGGTGAGGCGCCATCCCGACATGAGTACCCAGCCCATCATCATCCGCATGCAGGCCACGGACAACGTGGCCATCGTCGCCAACGAAGGCGGCCTGCCCGCCGGCACGGCCCTGCCCGAGCAAGGCATCACCCTGCGCGACAAGGTGCCGCAGGCGCACAAGGTCGCGCTGGTCGACATCGCGGCCGGTGCGCCGGTGCTGCGCTACGGCGTGCCCATCGGCTATGCCAAGACCGCCATCGCGGCCGGCAGCTGGGTGCACGAGCGCCTGCTGGACATGCCCGCGGCGCGCGAGCTCCAGGGCCTGCCCATGGCCACGGTCAGGCCGGCGCCGCTGCCGGCGCTGGAGGGCTACACCTTCGAGGGCTACCGCAACACCGACGGCTCGGTGGGCACGCGCAACCTGCTGGCCATCACGACGACCGTGCAGTGCGTGGCCGGTGTGGTGGACGTGGCGGTCGAACGCATCCGCAAGGAGTTGTTGCCCAAGTACCCGAACGTGGACGGCGTCGTCGGCCTGGAACACACCTATGGCTGCGGCGTGGCCATCGACGCACCCGAGGCGCCGATTCCCATCCGCACCCTGCGCAACATCAGCCTCAACCCCAACTTCGGCGGCGAGGTCATGGTGGTCAGCCTGGGCTGCGAGAAGCTGCAGCCCGAGCGCCTGCTGCCCCCGGGCAGCATCCCGATCAGCGAAGGCGGCAAGGAAACCGCACTCGACGTCATCTGCCTGCAGGACGCTGCCCATGTGGGATTCATGAGCATGATCGACCACGTCGTCGCGCAGGCCGAGGTACACCTGAAGCGCCTGAATGCACGCCACCGCGAGACCGTGCCTGCGAGCGAGCTGGTGGTCGGTGTGCAGTGCGGCGGCAGCGATGCCTTCAGCGGCGTCACCGCCAACCCGGCCGCGGGCTATCTGGCCGACCTGCTGGTGCGTGCCGGCGCCACCATCATGTTCAGCGAGAACACCGAAGTGCGCGATGCCGTGGAGCAGCTCACCAGCCGCGCCGCCACGCCCGAAGTGGCCGCGGCCATCGTGCGCGAACTCGGCTGGTACGACCAGTACCTGGAACGCGGCCGCGTGGACCGGGCGGCCAACACCACGCCGGGCAACAAGGCCGGCGGTCTCTCCAACATCGTCGAGAAGGCCATGGGCTCCATCATCAAGAGCGGCACCGCGCCCATCGCCCATGTGCTCTCGCCGGGCAACAAACTCAGCCGTGAACAACGCGGCCTGGTCTACGCCGCCACGCCCGCGAGCGACTTCATCTGCGGCACGCTGCAGCTGGCCGCGGGCATGAACCTGCACGTCTTCACCACCGGCCGCGGCACGCCCTATGGCCTGGCCGAATGCCCGGTGGTCAAGGTCGCCACGCGCACCGAACTCGCACGCCGCTGGCACGACCTCATGGACGTGAACGCCGGCCGCGTGGCCGATGGCGAGATCAGCATCGAGGAAGCCGGCTGGGAACTGTTCCACCTGCTGCTCGACGTCGCCAGTGGCAGGAAGAAGACCTGGGCCGAGCATTGGAAGCTGCACAACGCCCTGGTGTTGTTCAACCCCGCCCCCGTCACTTGAGCTTTCTGTCAGAAATAAAAACTTCAACCATCCCCAAGGAGATCCCCATGCTGTCCACATTCCGCAAAACCTGTCTCGGCGCGCTGTTCGCCGCCCTGAGCCTCGGAGCGGCCGCCCAGAGCGGCACCATCAAGATCGTCGTACCCTACCCGCCCGGCGGCTCCTCGGACATCATTGCGCGCTCGATCAGCCAGCCCCTGTCGGACCTGCTCAAGCAGCCGGTCATCGTGGAAAACCGGGCTGGTGCCAACGGCAACCTCGGCGCCGATATGGTGGCCAAGTCCAAGGCCGATGGACTGACCCTGTTGCTCTGCGACACCGGCGCGCTGGCCATCAGCCCCTCGATCTACAAGCTGCCCTTCGACCCGTCCAGGGACCTGCGTGGCGTGACCATGCTGGCCTATTCGCCGCACATGCTGGTGGTGCATCCTTCGGTGCCGGCCAACAATCTGCAGGAGCTGGTGGCCCTGTCCAAGAAGACCCAGCTCAACTTCGCCGTCACGGCCATGGGCAGCGCACCGCATCTGGCCGGTGTGGCCGTGCAGCGCGGCAGCGGTGCCGACTGGGCCTTCATTCCCTACAAGGGTGGCGTGCAGGCCGTGACCGACACCATCGCCGGCCAGACCCAGGTCACCATGAACGGCATGCTGGCCACCCTGCCCCATGTGCAAAGCGGCAAGCTCAAGGTGCTGGGCATCTCCAAGGCCACACGCATGCCCCTGGTGGCCAACATGCCGACGCTGGCCGAACAGGGCCTGAAGGGCTTTGAATCCGGCACCTGGCAAGGCGTGCTGGTGCCCAAGGACACGCCCAAGGCCGTGGTCGACAAGCTCAACGCCGCCCTCGTGCAGGTCATCCGCAGCCCCGAGGTGCGCAGCCGCCTGACGGCCCAGGGTGCCGAAGTGGTGACCATGAGCCCCGACGAGCAGGACCAGTTCTTCAACAAGGAACGTGCCCGCTGGCAGGCCGTGGTCAACGAGGCCCAGATCAAGCTCGATTGAGCCACCGACAGTTGCCGGCACAAAAAAGGCCGCCCGAGGGCGGCCTTTTTTCGCATGGCAAGGCGTCAGCTGCCCGCCACCTTCATCCGGTTGATCAGGATGGACCCCACGGTCTTGGCACCGTAGTTGTAGGCATCGGCACCCACGGCCGTGATGCCCATGAGCATGTCCTTCATATTGCCGGCGATGGTGATCTCGTGCACCGGGTAGGCAATGCGACCTTTTTCCACCCAGTAGCCGCTGGCGCCGCGCGAGTAGTCGCCCGTCACGTAGTTCACGCCCTGGCCCATGAGTTCGGTCACGAACAGGCCCGTGCCCAGTTTCTGCAGCATGGCGTCGAGATCGTCTCCGGGCCGGGTCTGGCTGGAGCTCAGGATCAGGTTGTGTGATCCGCCGGCATTGCCCGTGGTCTTCATGCCCAGCTTGCGCGCCGAGTAGCTGCTGAGGAAATAGCCCTCCACGCGACCGGAAGCGATGACCGAACGCGGCTTGACGCGCACACCTTCTTCATCGAAAGGCGAGCTGCCCTTGCCGCGCAGCAGGAAGGGGTCTTCGAGCACATCGATGTGGCCGGGCAGCACCTGCGTGCCCAGGGAATCGAGCAGGAAGGAGCTCTTGCGGTAGAGCGCGCCGCCGCTGAGCGCCTGCACCAGCGCGCCCAGCAGGCCGGCGGCCAGCGGCGACTCGAACAACACGGGCACTTCGCGCGTGCTGATCTTGCGCCCCTTGAGGCGACTCAGGGCACGCTCGGCCGCATAACGGCCGATGGCCTCGGGCAGGGCCAGGTCTTCGGGATGGCGGTGCGAGCTGTACCAGTAGTCGCGCTGCATGTCCTCGCCCTTGCCCGCGATGGGCGAGACCGAGATGGAATGACGCGAGCTGGCGTAGCCGCCGCGGAAACCCCGCGTGTGGGCGCTGAAGAAATGCGACTGCTGGGCCGAGACGGCTGCGCCTTCGCTGTTGGTGATGCGCTTGTCGGTCTTGAAGGCCGCGGCTTCGGTGACACGTGCGATCTGCGCCGCCTCTTCGCTGGCGATGGTCCAGGGATGGAAGAGGTCGAGTTCGCGGCCGGCCTCGTCATGGTGCACGATGTCTTCCGCATCCGGCAGGCCGGCCACCGGGTCCTCGGCCGTGAAGCGGGCGATGTCGTAGGCGGCCTGCACGGTCTGCTCGATCGCCGCGCGCGAGAAGTCGGAGGTGCTGGCATTGCCGCGGCGCTGGCCCAGGTAGACGGTGACGCCCAGGGACTTGTCGCGGTTGCGCTCCACGTTCTCCAGCTCGCCCTTGCGCACCGAGACGCTCAGACCGCAGCCTTCGGAGGCCTCGGCCCCGGCATCGGTGGCCCCGAGCTTTTTGGCATGCGCCAGGGCGGCGTCCACGAGTTCTTCAAAATAGTCGCGGCTGTAGCTGAAGCCGCTGTCAGCGCCGGCGTGGGCACGGGGATCGGGTTTGTTCATGGCGAGGCTATGATACTTGCCCGTGCACGCAGCCCCCAGGGCCGCAGAAATATTCCCCCATGTCCCGCAAACCCAAAAAAGGCTATTACGTCAAAGGCCAGTTCGTTGCCGAAGGCAGCGAACTCGACCTGGAGCTCAAACGCGAACTCAAGGGCGACGTGGACATCAGCCGTACCGACCTCAAGCGCGAGAGCACCGAGCTGCAGAAGCTCGGTGAAGAGCTGCTGACCCTGCGCGCCGACCTGATGGCCAGACTCGACTTGCCCGACAAGCTGGTCGACGCCCTGGCCGAGGCCAAGCGCATCACCAACTTCGAAGGCAAGCGCCGCCAGATGCAGTTCGTGGGCAAGCTCATGCGCCAGCTCGACCCCGAGGTGCGGGAGGCCGCGCGCGCGGCCCTGGTCGAGCAGCACATGCCCTCGGCCCGCGAGACCGCCCTGCTGCACACGGCCGAACAATGGCGCGACCGCCTGATCGCCAGCGACGACGCCCTGGCCCAGTGGATCGCCGACTTCCCGCAGACCGACAGCCAGCAGCTGCGTGCCCTGGTACGCCAGGCCCGCAAGGATGCCCCGCCCGTGGGCAAGGCCGAGGTGTCCCAGGGTCTGGCCCCGCGCCAGGGTCGTGCCTACCGCGAGATCTTCCAGCTGGTGCGCGAGCTGCTGGCTGCCGTCGACGCCTCCGACGCCGAGAACGACCATGAGTGACCACGACACCATCAAGATCGGCATCGTGTCGATCAGCGACCGCGCTTCCAGCGGTGTCTATGAAGACAAGGGCCTGCCCGCGCTGCAGGACTGGCTGACGCGTGCCCTGAAGAACCCCATCACCTTCGAACCGCGCCTGATCCCCGACGAGCAGGCGCGCATCAGCGCCACGCTGATCGAGCTGGTCGACGCCGGCTGCTCCCTGGTGCTGACCACCGGCGGCACCGGCCCGGCCCTGCGCGACGTCACGCCCGAGGCCACGCTGGCCGTGGCGCACAAGGAGATGCCGGGCTTCGGCGAGCAGAT
>JAIERT010000261.1 GCA_019746735.1 Burkholderiaceae bacterium
CGCCGATGTGCTTGAGCAGGGCGCCCACACCGGGCTCGTGCACCTCGCAGCCCAGGAAGTTCTTCTCGCGCATCAGGTCCGCGATATGGGCCGTGGCGTCGCCCATGCCGAAACCGATCTCCAGGATCAGCGGTCGGTCGGCGGCGTCGGCGCCGAAGACGGCGCTGCGATCCAGGGGTGTGGGCGTGTAGGCCAGCACATAGCGCGGCCCGAGTTCTTCGAGCGCCTTGGCCTGGCCCGTGGTGGTACGGCCGGCGCGCTTGACGAAGCTCTTGATCGTCTTGGGGAACTCGACGCCGGCCGGCGGCAGGCGGCGGCGGTCCTTGGGGGCCGTGGGCGCCTCAGGCGCGGGCCCGGTGGCGAGGGTTTGCTTGGTGTCGTTCACCCCGGAATTTTACCGGTCGGCCCCCAGCGCTCGGACCATTGCCGCGTGGCTGCGGCCAGCCAGTCGCCGACGGTGCCGCCACTGACCTGCAGGCCCAGCACGCCGGCGGCGGCATTCAGGGCCGCCAGCGGGTCGCGCGTGTCCAGTGCCTGGGCGCCGTTCTGCTTGCTGAGTTTCTCGCCGTTGGGGCCCAGGACCAGTGGCGTGTGCAGGTAGCGCGGCCGCGGCAGGCCCAGGGCTGACTGCAGCAGGATCTGGCGAGCGGTGTTGTCGGCCAGGTCTGCCCCGCGCACGATGTGGGTCACACCCTGTACACCGTCGTCCACCACCACGGCCAGCTGGTAGGCAAACCAGCCATCGGCACGTTGGAGCACGAAGTCACCCACCTCGGCCTCCACATCCTGGGCCTGCGGGCCCAGGCGGCGGTCGTTCCAGAGCAGGGTGCCGGGGACGACCTGCAGGCGCCAGGCGCGCGCGGGCTTGCCGTGCAGGCCGCCGCGCTCGGGACGGCAGGTGCCAGGGTAGACGAGTTCGCCGTGGCGCGGCTTGTCGCGGCCCAGGCGCTGCAGTTCGGCCTCGATGTCCTTGCGGCTGCAGGCGCAGGCATAGGCCTGGCGATACTCCACCAGCATCTCGAGTGCGCGCTGGTAGAGCGCACTGCGGCGCGACTGGTAGATCGGTGCTTCGTCGGCGCTGAGGCCGCAGTCGGCCAGCTGCTGCAGGATGGTGCGGTCGGCGCCTTCCACGCAGCGCGGCACGTCCACGTCCTCGATGCGCACCAGCCAACGGCCCCCATGGGCCCGGGCGTCGAGCCAGCTGGCCAGCGCGGCCACCAGCGAGCCCGCGTGCAGCGGGCCCGTGGGAGAGGGAGCGAAGCGGCCGACGTAGCCTGCTGCGGACATCTAGGCCACGGCCAGGGCGAGCTCCAGGCCCGAAATGAAGGCATCCTCCACGCGGTGCCCCAGGCACCAGTCGCCACAGACGCCGATGCGCGCGTGGGCATGCCAGAGATGGCTCTGCCCCAGCGGGCGTACGGTCTGGGCGTAGCGCCAGCGGTGCACGGCGGCGTGGCTCGGTTCGGCGCGGATACCGGTGACTTCGGCAAAGGCCTTGAGCATCTTGCCCAGCACGCGTTCCGGGTCGTCTTCCAGATGTTCCAGCGACCATTCCTTGCTGGCCTGTGCGGTCCAGCGCTCGATGGGGCCGCGTTGCGGCTTGCTCGATTCGCGCGCCACCCAGGCGATGCGGTGGTGGGTGCTGCGCGCCGCGTTCCACTGCGGGCCCAGGGTGTTCAGGCCCGGTTGCATGGCCTGCGGGAAGGCGGCCATCAGCGTCCAGCAGGGCGCGGTCTCGACTTCGCCGATGCGCTGCGCCAGGTTCTCGACCAGCTGCGACGTGCGCAGCAGCTCGTGTGCCTGCTCGGCCGGCATGGCCAGCAGCACGGCGTCGAAGCCGGAGTAGACGTGGCGCTCGCCATCCACCCCTTCGGTCTGCAGCTGCCAGCGCTGGGCGTTCAGCGTGTCACGGGCGATCCGGGTCACGCGGGTCTCGGTCAGCATGCGCTTTGCCGCCTGCAGCGGTTCGGCCCAGCGCTTGACCAGCGCGTTCATGCCGGGCACGGCCACCCAGTGGGGTTCGCGCGTAGGCAGGGCCGCGGCCACCACCCGACCCAGGGGGTCGAGCACGCGCACGGCGTTGGCGCTCCAGGGGCGGCACAGGCCGGGCACGGTTTGCAGTGCCAGCTCGAAGCGCGCGTCGCGCACGGTGAAGTACTGGGTGCCGTGGTCGAAGCTGCCGAATTCGGTGCTGCGGGTGGACATGCGGCCGCCCGCGCCCCGGCTCTTCTCCAACAGGGTGACCTGGTGGCCGGCCTGCACCAGGGTACGTGCGCAGGCCACGCCGGCCATGCCGGCGCCGATCACGGCAAAGTGCTGGGAATCTTTCATCGACTGGGTCTCCGTTTTTTGGGGCTGTCTGGTTGCCACTGTAGCGGACCCAGCAGGGCGTCCCGCGTGGTCTGACTTTCGAGCTGCTGCAGCCACCACTGCAGGGCACGGCCGGTGCTGCGACCGCTGCCGCCGCGCCAGGCGTAACTCACACGCACGACACGCTGTGGCCGCTCGGTTTTCTTGACGACCAGATGGCCGGCCTCGATGTGCGGGCGCGCCATGCACTCGGGCAGAAAGCCACCACCCAGGCCGCGCAGCTGGGCGTCGAGCTTGGACTGCATGGTGGCCACGGTGAAGACATCCTGCCCGGCGAGCAGGCCGATGGTGAGGCCGCCACCGCGCTGCACCGTGTCGGCCACCGCCACGGCGCGATGGCGCAGCAGCATGTCGTCGCCCAGCGGCTCGGGCAGCGCGGCCAGCGGGTGGTGCGGGGCGACGGCGTAGACGAATTCCATCGTGCCCAGGGGCTTGCTCTGCACGCCGGCCAGGGTGCCGGAATCGAGCACCACGCCGATGGCCAGATCGGCCTGGCCGCTGGTCAGCGTCTCCATCGTGCCTGCCAGGGTTTCCTCGCGCAGTTTGAGGCGGGTGGGCGCGCCCAGGGCGAAGAAGCTCTCGCAGAGCTCCATGGCCGTGGTGCGGTGGATGATGCCGTCGAGCGTGACGGTGAACTGCGCCTCCCAGCCCGTGGCCACGCGCTTGACGCGATGGGCCACGGCGTCGATCTCCTGCAGCAGGCGCTGGCCTTCGCGCAGCAGCTCGGCACCGGCGGCGGTGAGACGGGCCTGGCGCGAGCTGCGGTCGTAGAGCAGCACGTCGAGCGCGTCCTCGATCTGGCGGACACGGTAGGTCAGGGCGCTGGGCACCAGGCCCAGGCGGCGGGCAGCTGCCGCAAAGCTGCCGGCGTCTTCGATGGCCTGCAGCATGGCGAGGGCGTCGGGGGTCAGGACGTCGCGGGCGGTTTGCATGGTTGCCTGATTTTATTTCAATCTATTTGAATCATGCCATCAAAGCGCGTGGATCGCAAAACGCGGACCCGGGCCTAAAGTTCATCCCATCGCAGGCAAGGCGCCTGCATCCACGAAGAAGGAGCCCACCATGCTGAACATTCGCAAGTCCCAGGACCGTGGCTACGCCGACCACGGCTGGCTCAAGTCGTTCCACAGTTTTTCCTTTGCCGGCTATTACGACCCCGAGCACATGGGCTGGGGCAATCTGCGCGTGATCAACGAGGACCGCATCGCGCCGGGCACCGGCTTCGGCACCCATGGCCACCGCGACATGGAGATCATCAGCTACGTGCTGTCAGGCGAGCTGGCGCACAAGGACAACATGGGCAACGGCAAGGCCATCCCGCCGGGCGACGTGCAGCGCATGAGCGCGGGCCGTGGCGTGATGCACAGCGAGTACAACCATGCACCGCAAGACACGACGCACTTTCTGCAGATCTGGATCGAGCCCAACGTGCGCGGCATCCCGTCGAGCTATGAGCAGAAGAGCTTTGCCGAGGCCGAGAAGCGCGGTCGTCTGCGTCTGGTGGCCTCGCCCGATGCGGCCCAGGGCTCGGTGAAGCTCCATGCCGACGCACGCCTGTACGCCGGTCTGTTCAATGGCGCCGAATCGGCGGAACTGGCGCTGGACCCGGCGCGCAAGGCCTACGTGCACCTGGTGCGCGGGGAACTGGAGGTCAACGGCCAGAAGCTCAGCGGCGGTGATGCCGCGCTGCTGGCCGGGGAAGACCGCATCGAGCTCAAGGCCGGGCACGACGCGGAGGTGCTGGTCTTCGACCTCGCCGCCTGATTTTTTGTCTGTCACGTTTCCACAAGGAGTTCCCATGTTTGCCTCTCTTCAAAATCCCCTGAGCCTGGCCGGTCGTCTCCTGATCGCTGCGCTCTTCCTGCCCGCCGGCATCGGCAAAATCACCGGCTTTGCCGGAACCGTGGGCTACATCGGTTCGGTGGGCCTGCCACTGCCGGTCGTGGGCGCGGTCCTGGCCATCGTGGTCGAGGTGCTCGGTGCGCTTGCGCTGATCGTGGGTTACCAGACGCGCTTCGCCGCCCTGGTGCTGGCGCTGTTCACGCTGGCGGCGAGCTTCTTCTTCCACGCCTACTGGAGCGTGCCGGCCGAGCAGGCCTTCATGCAGCAGCTGCTCTTCTTCAAGAACATCGCGGTGGTCGGCGGCCTCTTCGTGCTGGCGGCCCATGGCGCGGGCGCCTGGAGCCTGGACGGCAAGCGCAGATAAGTTCCCCCGCGTCCTGATCCGGCGATCGGCCGGGTCAGGACGCAGTCTTTTTCTATCCTCTCTAAGGAGTTCTCCATGGCACGTGTTGTCGTTGTTTTTCATTCGGGTTACGGTCACACCCAGCGCATGGCGCAAGCGGTGGCGGAAGGTGCCAATGCGCAATTGCTGGCCATCGATGCCGAAGGCCAGCTGCCGGAAGGCGGCTGGGAGACGCTGGCCGCCGCCGATGCCATCATCATGGGCAGCCCGACCTATATGGGCAGCGTGAGCTGGCAGTTCAAGAAGTTCGCTGACGCCTCCAGCAAGCAATGGTTCAGCCAGGCCTGGAAAGACAAGGTCATGGCGGGCTTCACGAACAGCGCCACCATGAACGGTGACAAGCACTCCACCCTGCATTACCTGATGACCCTGGCCATGCAGCATGGCGGTATCTGGGTGGGCACCGGCATGATGCCCAGCAATGCCAAGGCGTCCCAGCGCAATGACCTGAATTACGTGGGCTCGTCGGCCGGCGCCATGGCCACCACCCCTTCGGATGCCAGCGTGGCCGAGATGCTGCCCGGCGATCTGGAGACCGCGAAGCAGTTCGGGCAGCGTGTGGCGGCGGTCGCCGCCCGGATCCGCGGCTGATAAAGTCGGGTCATCGGAGGGGCCGGCTTTGAACTCAATCCTGCACGTCCTGTCGGGCCACGAGAAGGATCTCGGCGGCGGCTTCCTCGTGCGCCGTGTGCTGCCGGCAGCGGCGCAGCGTGCCGTCGGCCCCTTCATCTTCTTCGACCATTTCGGCCCCGTGACCGAGACGCCGGGTCGCGCGCATGATGTGCGACCACATCCGCACATCGGCCTGGCCACGGTCACCTATCTCTTCGAGGGTGCCCAGATGCACCGCGACAGCGTGGGCTCGCTGCAGCGCATCGAGCCCGGCGCCGTCAACTGGATGACGGCAGGGCGCGGCATCGTGCATTCCGAGCGCAAGCCCGACGACCTGCTGGATCAGAACTACGGCATCCACGGCCTGCAGCTCTGGGCCGCTCTGCCGCGTGCGCACGAGGAGGATGCGCCGAGCTTCGTCCACACCCCGGCCAGCGCCCTTCCGCAGCTGCAGGTGGGCGACGCCCGTGTGCGGCTGCTGATCGGCGAGGCCTGGGGCGCCCGTTCGCCGGTGGCGGTCTACATGCCCACGCTCTATCTCGACGTGCAACTGCCCGCGGATGGCGTGTTTGAACTGCCGCCGTTGGTGGCCCAGCGTGCGGTCTATGCCGTCGATGCCGCCGTACGTATCGACGAGGCTGACCTGCAGGCGCGCCAGATGGGCGTGCTGGCCGAGGGCGAGACCGTGCGCATCCGTGCCGGGGCCCAGGTCGCGCGCTTGGTGGTCATCGGCGGCGCCGCGCTGGACGGCCCGCGCCACATGTGGTGGAACTTTGTCTCCAGCCGCAAGGAGCGCATCATGCAGGCGGCCGCGGACTGGGAGGCCCAGCGCCTGGGCCAGGTGCCGGGCGAGACGGAGTTCATCCCGCTGCCCGAGCGGCGTTTCCTGGCCTGAACGCCGCCGAACTCAGTTCCGGATCTTGAAGACGCTGACCATCTCGTTGAGACGGTTGGCCTGATCGCGCAGGCTGGCGGCCGCAGCGGCGGACTCCTCGACCAGGGCCGAGTTCTGCTGGGTCATCTGGTCGATGCCGGTGATCGAGTCGTTGACCCGTCCGATGCCTGAGGACTGCTCCACGGTGGCAGAGCTGATCTCGCCGATCAGATCGGTGACGCGCCGGACCTGCGCCACGATCTCCCCCATGGTCTGCCCGGCGTCGCTGACCAGACGCGATCCATTGTCGACCTGAGCCACGCTGTCCGAGATCAGGGCCTTGATCTCCTTGGCGGCCTCGGCGCTGCGACCTGCGAGGTTGCGCACTTCTCCGGCCACCACGGCGAAGCCGCGGCCCTGTTCGCCCGCCCGGGCCGCCTCGACCGCCGCATTGAGCGCGAGGATGTTGGTCTGGAAAGCAATGCCGTCGATCACGCCGATGATGTCGTTGATCTTCTGCGAGGCCTGCTGGATGCCCGCCATGGTGCTGACCACTTCGCCCACGGCCTGGCCACCGCGTGCGGCGACCTCCGAGGCCGTGGCCGCGAGCTGGGTCGCCTGGCGGGCGTTGTCGGCGCTGTGCTGCACGGTCTGGGTCAGGCTGCTCATGGCCGAAGCGGTCTGTTCCAGCGATCCGGCCTGCTGCTCGGTGCGCTGGCTCAGATCCGCATTGCCCTGGGCAATCTCGGCGGAGGCCGTGGCGATGGATTCGGCGGCGTTCTTGACATTGCTGATGATGCCCATCAGCGACTGGTCGGCTTGGCGCAGGTCCTGCATCAGATCGGCGAACTCGTCGCGCGTGGAGGGCAGGGGCACCGTGCCCAGTTCTCCAGCGGCAATGGCACGGCCCGCCTGCTTGGCCTGTTGCATGGCACCGGCGATACCGAAGTACATGCCCATGTAGAGGTAGATCGAAAGCAGCAAACCCAGGCCCAGCACCAGACCCAGCACATTGCGCTTGAGCGCGGCGCTGCCCGCGCGCTGCACCAGCAGGTCGTCCATGGTCTTGCGGTTGGCCTCGACCAGCGCCCAGGCCGCATCGATGGTGGCCTGGGAGGCCTGGCCCACCTGTTGCTGGCTGACGCCGACCGCGTCGGCCGAGGTGAAGTTCTTGCGGATGAAGGCCGTGAACTCCTTGGAGCTGTCCTTGAGCTGGGAGAAATTCTTGCTGAGCCGGCTTTCGACCTCGGCGTTGGCCTTCATGGCCTGGGACAGCATGCTTTCCACGGTGCCGAAGGTGTCGCTCAGCCGCGCATCCGTGACTTCGTAGAAGACCTTGTCGCCCGGCTTGATGTCGCCGCGCGAGACGTTGAGCGTGGCGTAGGCCGCCATGCGCACGGCGATGCCGGCGGTGCTCGGGGTGTTGTTGGCCAGCGGGTAGCCCAGGTAGAAGAGGTCGAGATCGGGGTCCAGTGCCATGCGCGACTTGTTGCCCATGTCGCGCATGAAGGCATAGAGCCTTCCGTACTCCGGGGCGTGCGCCGCGAAGGCTTTCTGCGCGAACTCGGCGTCCAGCGGCAGCGCCTCGACCTTCCTCTGCAGCTCGGCCCAGCCGTCCTGCAGGCCCTTGAGCTCCTTGCTCATGTCGAACCAGGGCGTGGCTTTCGCCACGCCGTCCTCGATGCGCTTGAGGACGGCATTGACCGATTTCGCGTTGTCCTGGAAGCGCTGGCGTACCGCAGCGTCACCCGGTGCGGAGGTGATGGCGATGCGGCGGCTCTCGATCAGCACCTTGTTCCACTCGACCAGTTCCGCCATGAGCGCAACAGCTGCCCGCTCGGAGGCGATCATGCTGACCCGCGAGTGCAGCGTCGTGATTTCCGTGACCCCCATGTAGAGCAGCAGGGCCAGGGCGACGAGGCCGGAGAGGGCGAACTTGTAGCTGAAGCGCAGGCGCGCCATCAGGGCGGTGGCGGGCCCGAAAAAACCGTTCATGAAGGAGACTCCTGAAAATCCTGGCGAGAGGGTAGCCTTGTGAGCTTACATCGGCAGAATCCGGATCGCCTTGAGAGCGTGCGGCGCCGCGCTGCATCAAATGCCGTTTGTGTGGCATTTGCACTGGGTGCGGGGTGGGCTCAGGACCGCGGCAGGTAGTCACCGCTGTCCAGGTCGAGCAGGGAGACCGGCCGACGCAGCAGGCCCGCGCGCTGCATCAGTGGCGCCAGCTGCAGGGCGATGCGCTGCAAGGCGCTGTCGGTGTCGGCCAGATAGCGCCGGTTGTCCAGGCGGTCGGGTTGTTCCAGGCCGCGCATGGCCTCGAGCAGGGCCTCGGCACTGAGCCTCAGGCGCGGCGCCATGCGATAGGCCGCGTCCCAGGGGTTGCGACGCTGGTAGTCCAGCGCCTGGAAATAGCCGGCCAGCGCTGCGCGCAGCGTGTCGCCGTGCACGGGCAGCACATCGCTGCGCACGGCGAGCACGTGGAAGAGGGTGTCGGGCAGCTGGCGCGTGTCGAGCGCCGCGTAGGCGCCCCGTGCCAGCAGCCGGCTGGCGACCGGCTCGTGGGTGACGAGGGCATGGACGTCGCGCCGCTCCCAGGCCAGCTCGTGTTGTTCGTAAGGCAGGCGCTCGATCTGCACATCCCCGGCCTGCAGACCCGCTTTTTCAAGGGCCAGCTGCAGCATCAGCGTGCCCTGGCTGCTCGGGTCGACGGCGACTCGTTGTCCGCGCAGTGTGGACAGACCCCGCAGGCCGGTCTGCATGAGCAGCATGTCCGCACCCCGCGAGACATCGAACACCAGCACGACCTGCAGCTTCAGCCCCTCGTCGCGCAGCTGCAGCACGTCGCTCAGGGGCAGCATGGCTCCGTCGGCGCGCGACTCGCGCAGGCGCTGTAGCGATTCCTGCAGCGTCGCGGTTTCCTGCAGCTGCAGCAGGGGCTGGGCCGGGAGGTAGCCCAGGTGCTGGGCCAGGAAAAACGGTTCATGGCCGGGCCAGGGATGGCCGACGAGCCGCAGAGGCGCCGGCGGCGAACAGCCGCCGCTGAGCCAGGGGCCGAGCACGCCCAGCAACAGGACGCAGCGCCGACGCAGGGCGGTGGCCGACCTGAGGGCGGTGTGCGGGGGGCGCGGCATGGCTGCGGAAGTGGCCTGGGGTGCGTCCATGGTATGCCGAAACAGGTCCGGGCTCCAGCCCTGCATGGTGGGCGAAGCGGGAATAAGTTACGGCAGGCGAGCCGTCAGGTCGTGGCCCAGGGTTTCCCGTTCGTCAAAGACAAAGCAGTCGCCGCGGTAGTGCGCGCCGCCGGTTTCCTCGAAATACTTGAGGATGCCACCCTCGAGCTGGTAGACATATTCGACGCCGGCCTCCTGCATGTAGATCGCGGCTTTTTCGCAGCGGATACCGCCGGTACAGAAACTCACCACGGTCTTGCCGGCGAGCTCGTCCTTGTGGGCGAGCAGGGCGGCCGGGAAGTCGGAGAACTTGTCGATGCGCCAGTCGATCGCGCCTTCGAAACTGCCGTGATCGACCTCGAAGGCGTTGCGCGTGTCCAGCGTCACCACGGGGCGACCGGCATCGTCATGGCCCTGGTCCAGCCAGCGCTTCACGGTGGCGGCCGGCACGGCCGGCGCACGGCCCGCAGCCGGCCGGATCGTGGGGTGGTTCATGCGGATGATCTCGCGCTTGACCTTGACCAGCATCTTGCGAAAGGGCTGGCGCGCGGACCAGCTTTCCTTGGGCAGCAGGTCCTGCAGGCGGGCGTCCTGCCGCAGCTCGTCCACGAAGCGGCGCACCGCCGCTTCGGGGCCGGCGAGGAAGAGATTGATGCCTTCCTCGGCCAGCAGGACCGTGCCCTTGAGCTCCAGCGCCGTGGCCCGTGTGTGCAGCTGCTCACGCAGGGCGGGGGCGTCGGGCAGGGGGACGAATTTGTAGGCGGAGATGTTGAGGATATGGGGCACGGACAGGATTTTAGTTTTTTGTCCTGTCTCGCCGGCTGTGGCCTGGATGGGTACCCTGCGACGCGCGCGCCGGCCCTGCCACGTCTCGCTTGACAGACGGCAAGGCACGGCCCTCTGCGCAGACGGTCAGAGGAGCCGCGCGCAGTCACCCCGACTAAAATCGGTCCATGTTTGCCCACCTGCGCCTGCACACCGAGTTCTCCGTGGTCGACGGCACCACCCGCATAGACGACATCGTCAAGGCCGCCGCCCGTGATGGTCAGCCCGCGCTGGCCATCACTGACCTGAACAACCTCTTCGGCGCGGTGAAGTTCTACAAGGAGGCGCGTGGCAAGGGCGTCAAGCCGGTGATCGGTGTCGAGATCATCCTCGAGGGCCTTGGCCAGGACCCGCTGGCCACCAGCAAGATGCTGCTGCTGGCGCAGAACAAGCAGGGCTATCTCAATCTCTCGGAGCTGCTGGCCCGCGCCTGGACCGGCAATGTGCACAAGGCCCAGGCGGTGGTCAAGCTGGCCTGGCTCAAGGAGTTGCATGAGGGGCTGATCGCCCTCTCGGGCGCGCAGAGCGGGGCCGTAGGCCAGGCCCTGGTACAGGGCGATACGACGCGGGCGCACGATGTCGCCCTGCAGCTGGGTTCGATCTTCCCGCATCGCTTCTACCTGGAGCTGCAGCGCGCAGGCCGCCCCGATGACGAGGCCCATGTGGTGGCGGCGGTGCAGCTGGCCGCGCGCATGAAGCTGCCCGTGGTGGCCACGCACCCGGTGCAGTTCGCGACCGAGGACGACTACGAGGCCCATGAGGCACGCGTCTGCATCTCCGAAGGCGAGATCCTGGGCAACCCGCGTCGCGTGCGCAAGTTCACGCGCGAGCAGTACTTCAAGTCCGGCGCGCAGATGAAGGCGCTGTTTGCCGACATTCCCAGCGCCGTGACCAACACGCTGGAGATCGCCAGGCGCTGCAACCTCACCCTGGTGCTGGGCAAGCCGCAGCTGCCCAACTTCCCGATTCCCGGCGGCCTCTCCATCGACGAATACTTCCGCAAGGTGTCCTT
>JAIERT010000204.1 GCA_019746735.1 Burkholderiaceae bacterium
CGTGCAGCCGACCACGGCCAGCCAGATCTTCCACGTGCTGCGCCGCCAGCAGATCCGCGACCTGCGCAAGCCGCTGATCATCATGACGCCTAAGTCCCTGCTGCGCAACAAGGACGCCACCTCGCCGCTGTCCGACTTCACCAAGGGCGGTTTCCAGACCGTGCTGGGCGAGCAGAAGGAGATCAAGGCCGACAAGGTCAAGCGCGTGATCGCCTGCTCGGGCAAGGTCTATTACGACCTGGTCAAGAAGCGTGAGGAAAAGAGCCTGGACGACACGGCCATCATCCGCGTCGAGCAGCTCTATCCCTTCCCGCACAAGGCCTTCGCGGCCGAGCTCAAGAAGTACCCGAACGCCACCGACATCGTGTGGTGCCAGGACGAGCCGCAGAACCAGGGCGCCTGGTTCTTCATCCAGCACAACATCCACGAGAACATGCTCGATGGTCAGAAGCTGGGCTATGCCGGACGCGCCGCTTCGGCCTCGCCGGCCGTGGGCTACGCCCACCTGCACCAGGACCAGCAGAAGGCCCTGGTGGAAGCCGCCTTCTCCAAGCTCAAGGGCTTCGTGCTGACCAAGTAAGGGGCATCACCCGCTCGATGAAACAGAACGGGGCCGGCCCATGCGCCGGTCCCGACGCGCAACAAAGAAACGGAAAGAATTCAAATGGCTATCGTAGAAGTCAAGGTCCCGCAGCTGTCCGAATCGGTGGCAGAAGCCACCATGCTGCAATGGAAGAAGAAGGTTGGCGAGCTGGTGGCGGCCGACGAGATCCTGATCGACATCGAGACCGACAAGGTCGTGCTCGAAGTGCCGGCTCCCGCGGCCGGCGTGCTGGCCGAGATCGTGGTCGCTGACGGCGGCACCGTGGTGGCCGATCAGCTGATCGCCCGCATCGACACCGACGGCAAGGCTGCCGCCGCAACGCCTGCCGCCGCCGCTGCACCGGCGGCCGCCCCGGCTGCGGCGCCTGCCGCGGCAGCAGCTGCTTCGGCCTCCAAGGCCGGCGTGGCCATGCCCGCCGCGGCCAAGTTCATGGCCGACAACAGCCTGGCCGCCGGCTCCGTGCCCGGTACGGGCAAGGACGGCCGCGTGACCAAGGGTGATGTGCTGGCGGCCGTGGCTGGCGGCGCTGCGGCTCCGGCGGTCATCCCGACCGGTGTGCCCACCAAGGCCCTGCCGCAGGTCGCTGCGCCGAGCAGCGCGCTGCACCTGGGTGAACGCCCCGAGCAACGCGTGCCCATGACGCGCCTGCGCGCGCGCGTGGCCGAGCGTCTGCTGCAGTCGCAATCGACCAACGCCATCCTGACCACGTTCAACGAAGTGAACATGGCCCCGGTGATGGAGATGCGCAAGAAGTTCCAGGAGAAGTTCGAGAAGGAGCACGGCGTGAAGCTGGGCTTCATGAGCTTCTTCGTCAAGGCCGCCGTGCATGCACTCAAGAAGTACCCGGTGCTCAACGCCTCGGTGGACGGCAACGACATCGTCTACCACGGCTACTTCGACATCGGCATCGCCGTCGGCTCGCCGCGCGGCCTGGTGGTGCCCATCGTGCGCAACGCGGACCAGATGAGCTTTGCCGACATCGAGAAGAAGATTGCCGAGTACGGCCAGAAGGCCAAGGACGGCAAGCTGGGCATCGAAGAGATGACCGGTGGCACCTTCTCGATCTCCAACGGCGGTGTGTTCGGCTCCATGCTGTCCACCCCCATCATCAACCCGCCGCAGTCGGCCATCCTGGGCGTGCACGCCACCAAGGACCGCGCGGTGGTGGAGAACGGCCAGATCGTGATCCGTCCGATCAACTACCTGGCCATGAGCTACGACCACCGCATCATCGACGGCCGTGAAGCCGTGCTGGGCCTGGTGGCCATGAAGGAAGCGCTGGAAGACCCGGCCCGCCTGCTGTTTGATATTTAACACCCCCAGGCTACGCGCACACTGTGCGCTTCGCCACCCCCCTTGCAGGGGGCGACACCAGCGGCCCGGCGAAGCCGGTTCCGCGGTGTCCCGCGAAGCAGTCATGCGGTGCGTAGCCAGTCTTCTCTGAAGAAGCGAGAAACAACATGAGTAAACAATTCGACGTGGTCGTCATCGGTGGCGGCCCCGGTGGCTACATCGCCGCCATCCGCGCCGCCCAGCTGGGCATGAACGTGGCGTGCGTGGACGCCTGGAAGAACGAGAAGGGCGGCCCCGCTCCCGGTGGCACCTGCACCAACGTGGGCTGCATCCCGTCCAAGGCGCTGCTGCAGTCGTCTGAGCATTTCGAGCACGCCAACAAGCACTTTGCCGAGCACGGCATCACGGCCAGCGACGTCAAGATGGACGTGGCCAAGATGCTGGCCCGCAAGGACGCCGTGGTGAAGCAGAACAACGACGGCATCCTCTACCTGTTCAAGAAGAACAAGGTCACGTTCTTCCACGGCCTGGCTTCCTTCGTGAAGAAGGTCGACGGCGGCTACGAGCTCAAGGTGGCTGGTGCGGCCGAAGAGACACTGGTGGGCAAGCAGGTCATCGTGGCCACGGGTTCCAACGCCCGCGCGCTGCCCGGCGTGCCTTTCGACGAAATCAACATCCTGTCCAACGACGGCGCGCTGCGCGTGGGTGCCGTGCCCAAGAAGCTGGGCCTGATCGGCTCGGGCGTGATCGGCCTGGAGATGGGCTCGGTCTGGCGCCGCCTGGGCGCGGAAGTCACGGTGCTCGAAGGCCTGCCGACCTTCCTGGGCGCGGTGGACGAGCAGATCGCCAAGGAAGCCAAGAAGGCTTTTGACAAGCAGGGTCTGAAGATCGAGCTCGGCGTCAAGGTTGGCGAAATCAAGAACGGCAAGAAGGGCGTGAGCGTCGCCTACACCAATGCCAAGGACGAGGCCCAGGCGTTGGAGGTGGACAAGCTCATCGTCTCCATCGGCCGCGTGCCCAACACCAACGGCCTGAACGCCGAGGCCGTGGGCCTGCAGCTCGACGAGCGCGGCGCCATCGTGGTCGACGGCGACTGCAAAACCAACCTGCCCGGCGTGTGGGCCGTGGGTGACGTGGTGCGCGGCCCCATGCTGGCGCACAAGGCCGAGGAAGAGGGCGTGGCCGTGGCCGAGCGCATCGCCGGCCAGCACGGGCATGTCAACTTCAACACCATCCCCTGGGTCATCTACACCAGCCCGGAAATCGCCTGGGTGGGCCGCACCGAGCAGCAGCTCAAGGCGGACGGCGTGGCCTACAAGGCCGGCACCTTCCCCTTCCTGGCCAACGGCCGCGCACGCGCGCTGGGCGACACCACGGGCATGGTCAAGTTCCTGGCCGACGCCAAGACCGACGAGATCCTGGGCGTGCACATGGTGGGCCCGCAGGTCAGCGAGCTGATCTCCGAGGCCGTGGTGGCCATGGAGTTCAAGGCCAGTGCCGAGGACATCGCGCGCATCTGCCACGCGCACCCGAGCCTGAGCGAGGCAACCAAGGAAGCTGCGCTGGCCGTGGACAAGCGCACGCTGAACTTCTGATTGCACAGGGCCGGATTTGGCGTCCGTTCGCAAGGCCTATGAAGCCGAGCTAAAGGCGCGGGGTTACACGAGTGACCCCGCGCAGCTGCGTGCTGTCGAGGCGCTGGAGCGCTGTGCGATCGAGTGGTCGCATTACAAGGAAAAACGCTCCAACCGCCTCAAGAAGCTCATCAACCACCCGGACATCCCCAAGGGGGTGTACATGTACGGTGGGGTGGGGCGCGGCAAGAGCTTCCTCATGGATTGCTTCTTCAACGCCGTGCCTCTGGTGCGCAAGACGCGGCTGCACTTCCACGAGTTCATGCGCGAGGTGCACCGTGAGCTGGCCGATCTGCAGGGCACGGTCAACCCGCTCGATGCGCTGGGCGAGCGTATCGCCGAAAAATACAAGCTGATCTGTTTCGACGAGTTTCATGTCGCCGACATCACCGACGCCATGATCCTGCACCGCCTGCTGGCGGCACTGTTCCGCAACGGCGTGGGACTGGTGGTCACGTCCAATTTCAAGCCGGACGCGCTCTATCCCAACGGCCTGCACCGCGACCGCATCCTGCCCGCGATTGCATTGCTGAACCAGGAGATGGAGATCGTCAACGTGGACAACGGCACCGATTACCGGCGTCGTACCATGGAGCAGGTACAGGCCTATCACACGCCGCTCGGGCCGCAGGCTGATGCGGCCATGACCGAGTCCTTCAACCAGCTGGCCGAAGCGCACGACGAAGACCCGGTGCTGCACATCGAGTCGCGCCAGATCCAGGCCCGGCGCAAGGCCGGTGGCGTGGTCTGGTTCGATTTCAAGACCCTGTGCGGCGGGCCGCGCTCGCAGAACGACTACCTGGAAATCGCCAGCCAGTTCCACACGGTCTTCCTCAGCGATGTGCCGCACATGCCGGTGCGCATGGCCTCGGAGGCGCGGCGCTTCACCTGGCTGGTGGATGTGCTCTACGACCGGCGCGTCAAGCTCATCCTGTCGGCCGCCGTGGCGCCCGAGCAGCTCTACACCGAGGGCCCGCTGGTGCACGAATTTCCGCGTACAGTGTCACGTTTGAACGAAATGCAGTCGCGCGAGTTCCTGGAGCAGGAACGCCGCGTGGTCGATACCCGCCTGACATGAAATACCTGCTGAGTCTGTGCTGCCTGTGCCTGCTGGGGCTGGCGCGGGCGCAGCTGCCGGCCACCTACGACCCCGCCTTTGATGCGCGCGAGCGCGAGCGCATCGCCCACGAGCGCGGGCAGGCCGTGGAGCGCTACAGCGGTGAAGAGTCCGACTGCTATCTGCGCTTCGCGGTCAACGACTGCCTGATCGATGTGCGCCGCCGGCGCCGCGTGGCGCTGGATGAACTGCGCCGCCAGGAGATCATCCTCAACGATGCCCAGCGCGCCGCGGTCGCTGCCGAGCAGCAGCGCCGCATCGAGCAACGTCTCGCCGACCGCGAAGCGGCGGCCAGCCAGGCCGAACGGGAGGCCGCCCGGCAGGCCCAGGAGTCCCGCGTGCAGGATGCCCAGCGGCGTCAGGCCGAGCGGGGCGTCGCCCCGTCGACCGGGCCCGCGGCTGCCCCGGGCCCCAAGCCCAGTCCGGATGCCGCGGCCGCCGCCGCACGCCGTGCGGAGCAGCAGAAGGCCTATGAAGAGCGGCAGCGCCGCGCCGAGGAACGCCGCCGGGAGCGTGAGCGGCAGCAGTCCCAGCAGGGGCCGCGCAACAGCAAACCCTTGCCCGTGCCGCCCTGAGCCTGCGTCAGGGCCGGTCGCTCAGGGGTTCGAGCTTGACGATGACCAGCGACAGGTTGTCGCCGCCACCATTGGCGCGTACGCGCGCCTTTTCGATCAGGAACTCCGAGGCCTCACGCGCCGACAGGCTGGAGAGCACCGAGCCCAGCTCATCGTTGTTGAAGTAGTGCCAGACGCCGTCGCTGCAGGCCATGAGCGTGTCGCCGGGCCTGAGCTGGGGAATGAAATACGGTTCCTGGGGGGGATCGCTCTCCGTGCCCAGGCAGCCCATGAGGATGTTGGACTGCGGGTGCACCGAGGCTTCGTCCTCGGTCAGTTCGCCGCGGTTGACCAGGGTCTGGACGTAGGAGTGGTCCAGCGTGCGCTTGACCAGGCGATTGGCGTGGAAGTGGTAGATGCGCGAATCGCCGGCGTGGATCCAGTGGCAATCGCCGCCCGGATTGATCAGGAAGGCCGCCAGGGTGCTGTGCGGTTCCTGCTCGGCCGAGATGGCGGTGAGCTTGATGACGATGTGGGCTTCCTGCACCAGCTGACTCAGCATGGCCGCAGCGTCGTCGGTCTCCGGCGCGTAGCGTTCGAAGAGCTGCTTGGCCGTCAGCATGACCTGGTCCGAGGCCTTGCGTCCACCGCTGCGACCGCCCATGCCGTCGGCCACCACGGCCAGCATGCAGCCCACATGGCGGGGATGGGTGTACACGGCCACCTGGTCCTGCTGGTATTCGCGGTCGCCCTTGTGGATGCCCGTGGCGGCGGTGAGTCGGTAGCCTTTGCTCATGGTTCTGTGTCCTGTCCCCTGGGATCCCCCGGAGGGCGGATCGAAAGTCGTATTATCAAAGCATACGTCATGACCGGGCCGACAAGTATTCCCGCTTTGACTGATTTCTCACAGGCCTGACTCTTGGATTCCAATCTGCATTCACCGCAGCGCCGCCTGATCGAGCTGCGCATGGAGCACGCCGACCTCGACGCCATGATCGACCGCCTGGGCCACGAGGTGGTGGTCGACGAGTTGATGGTGCGCCGGCTCAAGAAGCGGCGCCTGGTGCTGCGCGACGAGATCGCCCGCCTCGAACACGAGCTCACGCCCGATGAGCCGGCCTGAGACCCGCCTGCACGACGAGGTGCGCGCCGCGTTTGCCCCCGAGGGGGTGCTGGCCCGTACCGTGGACACCTTCCAGCCCCGTGCCGGCCAGACCGAGATGGCGCTGGCCGTGGCCGACGCCATCGCCGAGCGCAGCGTGCTCGTGGCCGAGGCGGGCACGGGCGTGGGCAAGACCTACGCCTACCTCGTGCCGGCCCTGCTCAGCGGCGTGCGCGTGCTGCTGTCCACCGCCACCAAGACCTTGCAGGACCAGCTGTTTGCGCGTGATCTGCCGCGCCTGACCCAGGCCCTGGGCCTGCCCGTGCGCATCGCCCTGCTCAAGGGCCGGGCGAGCTATCTCTGCCTGCACCGCATGGCGCTGGCACGGCAGGACCATTCAGCGGCGTCGGCCCAGGCGGCCTATGCGCTGGCGCGCGTGGAGCGCTGGGCCCAGGGCACGCGCAGCGGTGATCTGGCCGAGCTGCCCGGTCTGGACGAACGCTCACCGGTGATCCCTCTGGTGACATCCACACGCGACAACTGCCTGGGCAGCAACTGCCCGCGGCATCGCGACTGCCATGTGAATCTCGCGCGGCGCGAGGCGCTCGCGGCCGATGTGGTGGTCATCAACCACCATCTCTTCTTTGCCGATCTCGCGGTGCGCGAGTCGGGCATGGCCGAGCTGCTGCCCAGCGTGCACACGGTGATCTTCGACGAGGCGCACCAGCTCAACGAGACCGGCGTGCAGTTCCTCGGCCGGCAGCTCTCCACCGCCCAGGTGCTCGATTTCTGCCGCGACCTGCTGGCCTGTGGTCTGCAGCAGGCGCGTGGCCTGGTGGACTGGCAGCAGCTCACCGCCGATGTGGAGCGCGCCGCGCGCGATCTGCGCCTGTGCGCTGGCCGCGCACCTGCGGGGGGCGCGCGCCTGGCCTGGGATGGCGAGGCCCCCGAGCGGCTGGACAGCGCGTCGTGGCGCGCCGCCCTGCAGGCGCTGCAGCGCGCCTGTGAGGCCGCCTGCGCCGGGCTGGACACGGTGAGCGAGCTCGGGCCTGACTTCCTGCGTCTGGCCGAGCGCGCGCGGGCCCTGGCCCAGCAGGCGGCTTTCTTCCTGGCCCCGCGCGCCAACGAGGCCGTGCGCTGGCTGGAGCTCAGCCAGCAGCTGCGCCTGGTGGAGTCCCCGCTGGACATCGCCGAGGCCGTGCGCACACGCCTGCTGGCGCCGCGCGAGGGCGAGACCGCGCAGCGGGCCTGGATTTTCACCTCGGCCACGCTGGGCGATGACGAACAGCTGAGCTGGTTCACCGAACCCTGTGGCCTGCAGGAAGCGCGCGTGCTGCGGGTCGACAGTCCTTTCGACTACGAACGCCAGGCGGCGGTCTGGGTGCCGCGTCCTTTTCCCAAGCCGGGCGAGGCCCGCCACAGCGAGGCCGTCGCCGAGCTGGTGGCGCGGCTGGCGCCGCCGCTGGGTGGGCGCACCCTGGTGCTGACGACGACACTGCGTGCCTTGCGCGGCATCGCCGAACATTTGAGCGGCCTGCTGGCGGGCAGCGGCCTGCAGGTGCTGAGCCAGGGCCAGGCGCCCAAGGGCGAACTGCTGGATCGGCTGCGGCGTGGGGCCGACGCGGGCGAGGCGGGCTGCGTGCTCGTGGCCTCGGCCTCCTTCTGGGAAGGGGTGGACATTCCGGGTGAGGCGCTGCAGCTCGTGGTGATCGACAAGCTGCCCTTTCCGCCACCCGGTGATCCACTGGTGCAGGCGCGCAGCCGGCGCCTGGAAGCGCAAGGGCGCAGCGCCTTCAACGACTACCACGTGCCCGAGGCGGCCGTGGCACTCAAGCAGGGGGCGGGCCGCTTGATCCGCAGCGAGGCGGATCGGGGCGTGCTGGTGATCTGCGACACACGCCTGGTCGCGATGGGCTATGGCCGGCGCCTGCTCAAGGCCCTGCCGCCGATGCGGCGCATCGATGGCGAGGATCAGGTGGGCGCGCTGCTGCGGGCGCTCACCACAGCTTCCACCACGGATCCTGTTCCGTCGCCGGCGCAGACTTGCCCGTGAGGTAAGGGCTCTGGGGGTAGTTGGCCTCGAGCACGCGACGTGCGTCGTTGCGCAGCTGGGGCAGCTTGAGCGCGTCGAAGGACTGGATCAGGATGTGCAGGGCTTCTTCCAGCGCGGGGGCGTCGCGGTAGTCGGCGATGGCCTGCTGGGCGCGGTTGATCGCGGCCACGTAGGCGCCGCGGCTGTGGTAATACCGTGCCACGTGCACTTCGTACTGCGCCAGGCTGTTGACGATGTAGGTCATGCGCGCCTGGGCATCGGGCGTGTAGCGCGAGTTGGGAAAGCGGGTGACCAGCTCCTTGAACGCGGCGTAGGACTCCTTGGCCGCCTGCTGGTCGCGTTCGGAGAGATCCTGGCGCGTGATCGAGGAGAACAGGCCCTTGTTCTCGTTGAAGTTCACGAGACCTTTCAGATAGAGCGCGTAATCGATGGCCGGGCTGGCGGGATGCAGGCGGACGAAGCGATCGATGGTGGCGATGGCCTGGGCCGGTTCCTCGGCCTTGTAGTGGGCGTGGGCCTTTTCCAGCTGGGCCTGCTGCGCCAGCGGCGTGCCGGCGGCGCGGCCCTCCAGCTTTTCGAGCAGCTGGATGCCCTTGGCGTACTGCAGGTTCTCGATCTCGTCACGCGCCTGGGCGTGGATCTCTTCCGGCGTCATCTTGGCCGTCGGATCGATCGGTTTGCTGGAACAGCCGCCGAGCCAGGCGGCCGTGGCCAGCAGCAGGGCGGAGACAACCGATAATTTGGCGCTGGGCATCAAGGGCATTCTGTTGGAACAACAAGCACAAATTATATCGACCGACCCCGTCACGGAAGACCTGGAGGACGGGGGCGACACGGGCGTGGATGTCGAGCGGCGGCCCTGGATCATCGGCACACCGCAGCACGGCCTGCGCCTGGACCGCGCCCTGGGCGAGCTCGTGCCTGAGTTCTCGCGCAGCTATCTGCAGCAGCTCATCGAGGCTGGTGCCGTCACCCAGGGCAGCACGGTGCTGCGCAAGCCCGCGCACAAGGTGCGGGCCGGCGAGGCGGGACTGATCGAGCTGCGCCCCACGCCGCAGAGCCAGGCCTTCGTGCCCGAAGCCATGGCGCTGGACATCGTGCACCAGGACGAGCACCTGCTGGTGCTGAACAAGCCCGCCGGCCTGGTGGTGCACCCGGCCCCGGGCAACTGGCGCGGCACGGTGCTCAACGGCCTGCTGGCGCACGACACCAAGGCGGCGCAACTGCCACGCGCGGGCATCGTGCACCGCCTGGACAAGGACACCAGCGGCCTGATGGTGGTGGCGCGCACGCGCACCACCATGGACGCGCTGGTGCGCATGATCGCCGCGCGCGAGGTCAGCCGCCAGTACCAGGCGCTGGCCCACAAGCCCTGGAGCGGTCCGGCGCGGCGCGAGGTGCAGGGCGCCATCGGGCGCGATCCGCGCAACCGCCTGCGCATGGCCGTGGTGGACCTGGCCCACCAGTCCGGCAAGCCGGCGCACACCACCTTCGACCTGCTGCAGAGCACGGCCCAGGGCTGCTGGCTGCGCTGTACCCTGCACACGGGGCGCACGCACCAGATCCGCGTGCATGCGGCCTCCATCGGCCACCCCCTGCTGGCGGACACGCTCTACGGCGGCCAGCCGGCGGCCGGCATGGCGCGTCAGGCCCTGCATGCCTGGCGGCTGGCCTTCACGCACCCCGTCAGCGGGCGGGAGCTGGTGTTCACCGCGCCACCGCCCGCGGATTTTCATGCCGCCTTGCAGGCCTGGGGCGTGGGCTACAATGCCCCGCAGGACGTTCTGTGAAGAACCTGCTCCGGCCCCGATCGACTTGCGGGTGCCCCGGGCCCCGGATCGCGATGATCCTCGGGCCGACCCCACACTGAACCCTCCTCATCCTGCATCGGATCGATGCACCTAGTCCGGATTCGAAGAGACATGAACACGACGGAAGCCAAGCGTATCCTGGAGACGGCGCTGATCTGTGCCCAGCAGCCCATGCCGGTGCGCGATCTGCGCGTGCTGTTCAACGACAGCCTGGGCGCGGACACGATCAAGACCCTGCTGGAGGAACTGCAGCAGGAATGGACCGGCCGCGGCGTCGAGCTGGTCTGCGTCGCCACCGGCTGGCGCTTCCAGAGCCGCCCCGAGATGCGCGAGTACCTCGACCGCCTGCACCCCGAGAAGCCGCCGCGCTATTCGCGTGCCACGCTCGAGACCCTGGCCATCATCGCCTACCGTCAGCCCGTGACGCGCGGCGACATGGAGGACATCCGCGGCGTGACCATCAGCTCGCTGATCATCAAGCAGCTCGAGGACCGCGGCTGGATCGAGGTCATCGGCCACCGTGAGGCCCCGGGCCGTCCTGCGCTCTACGCCACCACGAAGCATTTCCTCGACGACCTGGGCCTGGCCTCGCTGGACCAGCTGCCGCTGATGGAGAGCCCGGCCCAGCCCGGCGGCATGCTGGACATGCTGGCCGATCTGCCGGCTGCCGAGGGCGCGAGCCACGAGCTGCCGCTGGAAGAGATCGTGGCCGATGGTGGCAACGCCACGGCCGCCGAAAGCGGTAGCGAATCCGGCGATGCCGAGCCCTTTGCCTTGAGCGGGAACCCCACATGACGACTGCAGCCCAAGACGGTACGCCGCCGAACGAACCCGGGGACACCCCACCCGAGGCCCCCACGCCTGCCGAGGCGCTGCCTGTCGAGGCCGGTGACCCGCCGCCGGCCCGCAAGGGCGCGCGCGCCGCAGCCCCCGCGGCCGAGGTCGGCCAGCGTTTCGCGGCCGTGGTCTCGGGCGAATTCGACGCCGAGGAGGAGGCGCCCGAGCTGGAGCTGCCGGCCAAGCGTGTGCTCGCGCCGCAGGCCGAGACGCCCAAGCTGCACAAGGTGCTGGCCCAGGCCGGCATGGGCTCGCGCCTGGAGATGGAGCAGCTCATCATGGAAGGGC
>JAIERT010000103.1 GCA_019746735.1 Burkholderiaceae bacterium
CCACGCAGCGCCTGCTGTTCGAGCGCGAGGCCGATGGTGCGCTGCGCTGCACCGGCGCCGAGCTGGTGCGCGAGGGGCGCGCGCTCACGGTGCGTGCCACGCGCGAAGTGGTTCTGAGCGCGGGCAGCATCGGCTCGGTGCAGATCCTGCAGCTCTCGGGCGTGGGGCCCGCCGATGTGCTGCAATGCCACGGCATCACGCCGGTGCACGCGCTGCCCGGCGTGGGCGCCAACCTGCAGGACCATCTGCAGATCCGCTCGGTCTACAAGGTGCAGGGTGTCAAGACGCTCAACACCATGGCCAACTCGCTCTGGGGCAAGGCCATGATCGGGCTGGAGTACGCCCTGAAACGCAGCGGCCCCATGAGCATGGCGCCCTCGCAGCTGGGCGCCTTCACCAAAAGCGATCCGTCGCTGGCCTGGCCCAACCTCGAGTACCACGTGCAGCCGCTCTCGCTCGACGCCTTCGGCGAGCCCCTGCACGGCTTCAATGCCTTCACGGCCAGTGTCTGCAACCTCAACCCCACGAGCCGCGGCACGGTGCAGATCCGCAGCGCGCGCTTCGAGGACGCGCCGGCCATTGCGCCCAATTACCTGAGCACCCCCGAGGACCGCCAGGTGGCGGCGGACTCGCTGCGCGTGACGCGGCGCATCGTGGCCCAGGCGGCCATGGCGAAGTACCAGCCGCAGGAGTGGAAGCCGGGCGTGCAGTACCAGAGCGACGAGGACCTCGCGCGACTGGCCGGCGACATTGCCACCACCATCTTCCACCCCGTGGGCACCACGCGCATGGGCCGCGCTGACGACCCGCTGGCCGTGGTGGACCCGCAGCTGCGGGTACGCGGCATCCGCGGCCTGCGCGTGGCCGATGCGGGTGTGATGCCCACCATCACCAGTGGCAACACCAACGCGCCCACGCTGATGATCGCCGAGCGCGCGGCCCAGCTGATCCAGGCTGCGGCCTAGCGTATGCCGCGCACATAGCGCGGCGCCCCGTCATCCGGCCCGGGCGGCGAGGTGGACGGAAAACCGGCCGCGGTGTCGGAGTAGCCGCTGCGCGGCACCTCAGGCTCGGCCGCCGGCGGCTTGAGGCCCAGGGCGCTCTCGAGCTTGCCCGCCCATTCCGCCAGATCGGGGTGCCCGTCCTCTTGGGCACTGGTGCGCGCAAAGCGGATGATCTCGCGCGCATACTCCGCGTTGGCCGCCATCCACTCGGTATCGGTCACGCGGCCGGTCTTGCGACGCAGCAGCACGTGCAGATGGGCAGCCATCGCCACTTTTTCGCTTTCCAGCATGGATGGGGCCTCCTGTGTAGTGATCGGTCCGGGCTCAACCGCCCATGCGCTCACGGTGCTGGGAAATGTCCAGCCCCGCGAGCTCGGCGCGCTCGTCCACGCGCAGGCCCACGGTGGCCTTGAGCAGCAGCAGCAGCACGGCACTGACGGCGGCGCTGTAGACCATGACGGCCACGACGCCCACGAGCTGGGTCAGCACGCTGCCCTCGACGCCCGCAATCGTCTTGCTGGCCAGCGCACCCGTGAGCAGGGCCCCGACAATGCCGCCGATGCCGTGGACCCCGAAGACATCGAGCGAGTCGTCGGCATTGAGCAGGCGCTTGAGGCCGGTGGCGCCCCAGTAGCAGGCCACGCCAGCCACCAGACCGATCAGCAGGGCGCTGCGCGGTGTGACGAAACCTGCGGCCGGCGTGATGGCCACGAGGCCGGCCACCACGCCCGAGCACAGGCCCAGCAGCGATGGCCGCTGGCGCACCATCCACTCGGCGAACATCCAAGACAGGGCGCCCGCAGCCGCGGCGATGTGCGTGACCGCCATGGCCAGGCCGGCGCGTCCGTCGGAGGCCACGGCCGAGCCGGCGTTGAAACCGAACCAGCCCACCCAGAGCAGGCCGGCGCCGGCCATGGTCAGGCCCAGGTTGAAGGGTTCGAAAGCTTCCTTGCCATAGTTCTGGCGCGGGCCGAGGATCCAGGCGCAGACCAGACCGGTCACGCCCGCATTGATGTGCACCACCGAGCCGCCGGCGAAATCGAGCACGCCCATCTGCGCCAGCCAGCCGCCGGGCTCCCAGACCCAATGCGCAATCGGCGCGTAGACCAGGATGGACCACAGGCCAATGAAGCAGAGCATGGCCGAGAAGCGCATGCGCTCCACGAAGGCGCCGACGATGAGCGCGGGCGTGATGATGGCAAAGGTCAGCTGGAACATGGCGTAGACCGATTCGGGGATGGTCGGGGCCACATGGCTCACCGCCACTTTGCCCGCGTCCTTCAGGTACTCCAGCCCCGTGAAGCCCATGCGACCGAGGCCGCCGAGCCAGGCGCTGCCCGGCATGAAGGCCAGCGAATAGGCCAGGCTGAACCAGAGCAGGCTGACCAGACCGGTGATGGCCGTGACGCTGGCCAGGGTGTTGATCACGCTCTTGCGCCGCACGAGACCGCCATAGAAGAGCGCGATGCCCGGCAAGGTCATGAGCAGTACCAGCGTCGTGGAGGTCATCATCCAGGCCGTGTCGGCGCCGTTGATCTGGTCCACGCCAACCAGGCCCGGGCGGGTGAGCGCCACCACCGGCGGTGGCGTAGGCACGGCGGCGGCGGAAGGCACCAGATCGGGCTGTACCTCGATCACCGGCCTGAGCACTGTCGCGGGCACAGGCTCGGCGGACGCGGGCGCCTCCGCCTGCTGCGCCATCGCGCTCCAACTGATGCAGAAGAACACGACTGCCCAAGCCCAACGTCCAACTCTGTGCATTTTTCTTCCTGACCGTGGTGACCCAAGGCTCAAAGCAAAGGACATGCCAAGCGGGATTGATGCACCGTAAACCGGGGAAACCCCTAGCCCGGATCGGGGCGCCCTGACTTAAATTACGTGCACTCGCTGCCGGCCCGAGGGCCGAGCAAGAGAGGAACCGAGGAAGACATCAGGCCAGTCCAAGCAGAAAATATTGATACCATCCAGAGCAGATGGCGTTCCCCAAGGCACCGCTGAACGCGGTGCCTTTTTATTTGCTGCATGGCCAGGGCCTGTTCCCCGGCATTTCTCCATGGATATCCTGCTCGTCACGCTGGCCTCGCTGCTGGCCGGTTTCGTCGATGCCATCGTGGGCGGCGGCGGCCTGGTGCTGCTGCCCGCCCTCTTCGCCACCTACCCGGCCGCCCACGCGGCCACGCTGCTGGGCACCAACAAGTCCGCCTCGGTCTGGGGCACGGCCTTTGCCTCGGTGCAGTACGTGCGGCGCGTGGAGCTGTCCTGGCGCACCATGCTGCCGGCCATGGGCCTGTCGTTTGCGGGCTCGCTGGCCGGGGCCTGGATCGTGACCCTGGTCTCGCCCGACTTCCTGCGCAAGCTGCTGCCGGCCGTGCTGCTGGGGGTGCTGGTCTATACGCTGGTGAAAAAGGAACTGGGCCGCCACCACGCACCACGCTTTGGCGGCCGCCAGGAGCTGCTGGCCGCCGGCACGGTGGGCCTGCTGATCGGCTTCTACGACGGCTTCTTCGGCCCGGGCACGGGCAGCTTCTTCGTCTTCCTCTTCGTGCGCTGGCTGGGCTACGACTTCCTGCACGCCTCGGCCGGGGCCAAGTTGCTCAACCTCAGCAGCAATCTCTCGGCCATCCTGCTCTTCGCGCTCAAGGGCCATGTCTGGTGGCACCTCGCGCTGCCGCTGGCGCTGGCCAATGTGATCGGCAGCCTGCTCGGCACGCGGCTGGCGCTCAAGCATGGCGCGGGCTTCGTGCGCAGCGTCTTCATCGTCGTGGTGCTGGCCCTGATCCTCAAGACCGGCTACGACGCCTTCCTGCGCAACGCCTGAGCTCATGAACCGGTGAAGCGATCGTGGCGCGATCGGGTCGCACAGCCGGTCCGTTCGCGGGTTCTCAGGGCAGCATGAAGGTGATGTTTTCCTTGCCCTTGGGCGGCCAGGCCACCTCGGCCGCCAGGCGCGGCTTGCCCAGCGGTGTGGCGGCCTTGCCCTGGCTCACGGCGGCCAGGTCCTGCTCGCTCGGGTACTCGCCGAGCAGCCAGTAGTCGAACACGCGCCGGGCCATGGGGGCGGCGTGCTCGGCGCCGAAGCCCGAGTTCTCGACGATCACGGCCAGCGCGATCTGCGGCTTGTCGACGGGCGCGAAAGCCATGTAGAGCGCGTGATCGCGTTCGTGCTCTTCCATCTTCTTGGCGTCGTACTTTTCCTTCTGCCCGATGGTCACGGCCTGGGCCGTGCCGGTCTTGCCGGCGCTCAGGTACTTGGCCCCGAGGAAGGAACGCGCCGAGGTGCCTTCCTGCGTGACCGCGGCCAGGGCCTTGCGCACCACGGCCAGGTGCTGCGGTTTGTAGCGCAGGTCCTGCGAGGGCTGCTTGGCCACGGGCACCACCGCCTGGCTGCCGGCGGCCTGGGTGCCCAGGGTCAGGTGCGGGATGTGCTTCATGCCGCCATTGGCCAGCGTGGCCGTGGCCGAGGCGAGCTGCAGCATGGTGAAGGTGTTGTAGCCCTGGCCGATGCCCAGCGAGATGGTCTCGCCCGCGTACCACTTCTGCTGTTCGGGGCGACGGTAGAAGCGGCGCTTCCAGTCCTGGCTGGGCAGCACGCCGCGGACCTCGCCCTGGATGTCGATGCCGGTGAGCTGGCCAAAGCCCAGGGGCTTCATGAAGTCGTGGATGGCATCGACCCCGAGTTCGTTGGCCAGCGAGTAGTAGTAGACGTTGCTGGACTTGACGATGCTGCGGTGCATGTCCACCGGCCCCAGGCCGTGGTCGCCGTGGCTGCGGAAGACGTGACCACCGAAGAACCAGGAGCCGCCGTCCTGGATCACGGTGGAGGCCGAGCGCTTGCCGGTCTCCAGCGCGGCCAGGGCCATGAAGGGCTTGTAGGTGGAGCCCGGGGGGTAGGTGCCGCGCAGGGCCCGGTTCAGCAGGGGCTTCTCGATCGATTCGTTGAGCGCCTGCCAGGATTCGCTGTCGATGCCTTCGACGAACATGTTCGGGTCGAAGGTGGGCTTGCTCACGAAGGCCAGGATCTCGCCGTTGTTGGGGTCCAGCGCGACGAGGGCGCCGCGGCGCGCGCCGAACATCTCTTCCACCAGATTCTGCAGCTTGACGTCGATCGACAGCACCACGTTGTTGCCGGGCTTGGCCGGCGTGCTGGCCAGCTTGCGCACGGCACGTCCGCCGGCCGAGGTCTCCACGCGCTCGAAGCCCGTGATGCCGTGCAGGTGCTTTTCGAAACTCTGCTCGACGCCGAGCTTGCCGATGTAGTCGGTGCCGCGGTAGTTGGCCTGGTCCTCCTCGTCCCAGTCCTCCTGCTCCTTCTTCTCGGCCGGGTTGATGCGGCCGATGTAGCCCACCACGTGGCTGCCGAGCTCGCCCCAGGGATAGTTGCGGAACAGGCGCGCCTTGATGTCCACCCCCGTGAAGCGGTAGCGCTGCACGGCAAAGCGTGCCACTTCCTCGTCGGTCAGGCGGGTACGGATGGGCAGCGACTCGGCACCCTTGGTTTCCTCCAGCAGCTTGCGGAAGCGCCGGCGGTCGCGCGGCGTGATGTCGACAAGCTCCGACAACTCGTTGAGGGTGCGTTCCAGGTTGTCGACCCGCGAAGGCGTGATCTCCAGGGTGTAGGCCGAGTAGTTGGTGGCCAGCGGGATGCCGTTGCGGTCCAGGATCAGGCCGCGCGTGGGCACCAGGGGCACGATGGTGGTGCGGTTGATCTCGGCCTGCGTCTCGAGCTCGTCATGGCGCACCACCTGCAGATAGACCAGACGGAAGAGCAGGATCAGGAAACAGCCGAGCACGAGCAGGGAAACCACCAGCACGCGCGCGCGAAAGCGGTGCAGGTCGGCTTCGACGTTGCGCAGTTCGGTCATGGCGGCAGGACCTTACAGGGGACGGTTGGCGTCGGGGTCGGGCGCACGGCGCTGCGGCAGCAGCAGCAGCCAGGTGGCCAAGGGCCAGAGCATGGCCTCAATCACGGGCGCGAGCAAGAGGGAGGCCCCCGGGAAATGCCCCCCCACCATCATGCGCACCGCCAGCGCCACCGCATGGGCCGCCAGCAGCAGGGGCAGGACCTGCAGCGCCTGGCTGGGCACGGTGAACCACAGCAGGCGGCGGTGGATGGCGATGGCGCAGAAGCTCAGCACGGCATAGGCCAGGGCATGCTGGCCCAGCACGCTGCCCCGGTGCACGTCCATCAGCAGGCCAAAAAGGAAGGCGCCGCTCATGCCCACACGCTGCGGCTGGTGCACGCCCCAGAACACCAGGGCCAGGGCCAGCAGGTCCGGCGCCCAGGCCGCGCGGCCCCACAGCGCCATGTTGAACAGCAGGTTGAGTCCGAAGGCGCCCAGCAGGCTGCCCCAGATGAACAAGGGATTGGCCGGCAGCAGCAGCTGCTGGCCGGGACGCATGATCATCGGGCGCCTCCCTTGCCATTGCCGCTCTTCTGGCCGGCGCGCGCCGGCGCATCCTGCGGACGCGCGGGCTGCTGACCCGCCAGCGAGGGCAGCACCAGCACCTGGGTGGCGCCGTCCACCCGCGCCTGCGGCAGGCAGTAGATCTGGGCAAAAGGCGACTCGACGCTGCGCTCGACCTTGTCGACGCGGGCCACCGGCAGGCCGGGCGGGAAGATGCCGTCGATGCCGCTGGTGGTCAGCAGATCGCCGGGTTGCACGTCGGCGTTGGTACCCATGTAGCGCAGCTCCAGCGCCCCGCCGTGCAGGCTGGGGTCGCCGAAGGCCACGGCGCGCACGCCCGTGCGGGTGTTGAGCACGGGGATGGCCTGCTCGGCGTCGATCACCAGCGTGACCTCGGCCATGGAGGGATAGACACGCGTGACCTGGCCCAGCACCCCCGAGGCATCGAGCACGGGCGCCCCGGCGCTGATGCCATGGATCAGGCCCTTGTCGATCACGACCTTGTGCTCGTAGGGATCGGCCGCGTCGTACAGCACCTGGGCCGCCAGCCCGGGCGTGGGCATGCGCTGGCGCAGATCCAGCAGCTGGCGCAGGCGTTCGTTCTCAAGCGCCAGCTCCTCGTACTGCTGCGCGCGCGGCGACTGCAGGCGCAGCAGTTCACGCAGCAACTGCGCATCGTCCTGCGCACTGCGCAGGGACTGCAGATTCTGGAAGACGTCGCGTGACCATTGCACGGGCTGCACCAGCGCCCACTGCACCGGGTAGAGCACCGAGGCGATGGTCACGCGGACGGGGCCGGTCAGCTTGAAGCGTGTGTCGGCCACCATGAGGAACAGCGCAAGCGCGCTGAACAGCATGAGCCGCGACAGAGCCGAAGCGCCCTGGCGGAAGAAGGGGGGAGGCGTTCTGTCCAGCGTACCAAGTGGCATCGCTGAGTCCGGGGTTTATTCGTTGGTGAAGATGGCGCCCAGACGGTCCATGCGCTCCAGCGCGATGCCGCAGCCGCGCACCACGCAGGTCAGCGGGTCTTCGGCCACCAGCACGGGCAGGCCGGTTTCCTCGGACAGCAGGCGGTCCAGGTCGCGCAGCAGTGCGCCGCCGCCGGTGAGCATCATGCCGCGGTCGGCGATGTCGGCACCGAGTTCGGGCGGGGTCTGCTCCAGCGCGTTCTTCACCGCCGAGACGATGCTGTTGAGCGGATCGGTCAGCGCTTCCAGGATCTCGTTGCTGGAGATCGTGAAGCTGCGCGGCACGCCTTCGGACAGATTGCGGCCACGCACTTCCATCTCGCGCACCTCGCTGCCGGGAAAGGCCGAGCCGATGTTCTTCTTGATCGCTTCCGCCGTGGGCTCGCCGATCAGCATGCCGTAGTTGCGGCGGATGTAGTTGATGATGGCCTCGTCGAACTTGTCGCCGCCGACGCGGACCGAGCCCTTGTAGACCATGCCGCCGAGCGAGATGACGCCGACCTCGGTGGTGCCGCCGCCGATGTCGACGACCATGGAGCCGCTGGCTTCCGAGACCGGCAGGCCGGAGCCGATGGCCGCAGCCATGGGTTCCTCGATCAGGTAGACGTCGCTGGCGCCCGCGCCCAGGGCCGATTCACGGATGGCACGGCGCTCGACCTGGGTCGAGCCGCAGGGCACGCAGATGATGATCCGCGGGCTGGGTTTGAACACGCCACGCGGCAGCACCATCTTGATGAACTGCTTGAGCATCTGCTCGGTGACGGTGAAGTCGGCGATCACGCCGTCCTTCATCGGGCGGATGGCCTCGATGTTGCCGGGCACCTTGCCCAGCATGGCCTTGGCCTCCTGACCGACCGCCTGGATGGTCTTCTTGCCTTGGGGGCCGCCCTCGTGGCGGATGGCCACGACCGAGGGCTCATTGAGCACGATGCCCTTGTCCCGCATGACGATCAGGGTGTTGGCGGTACCCAGGTCGATGGCCAAGTCAGTCGAGAAATACTGACGGAAAGCTCCAAACATTACTCAATCCTCTCTGGGGGCACGGCCGACCCTCGTTCGCCCGTCGCCCGATGCGCAAAAACACGCGGTAGTGACTCGTTGCGGGGCATCACGCTCCCTGTGGACAGGAAAGGACGCCACTAAAGGCGGGATAATACCCCATCCCCTGTGTATAACCCGTCGTTCCCGGGCCTTTCGGGCCCGGAATTACACCCGGTTGCAAGCCCCTACGCCATGTCCCTGACCTCCTCTGACATCGCCCGCATCGCCAACCTGGCCCGGCTGGAACTCAGCCCGGCCGAGAGCGAACGCATGCGCGAGCGCATCAACGGCTTTTTCGACATCGTCGAGCAGATGCGCGCCGTCGACACCACGGGCATCGAGCCCCTGGCCCATCCGACCATGGGCGCCGTCGCCGGCCAGGCCGCGCTGCGCCTGCGCGCGGACGTGGCCAGCGAACCCAACCAGCGTGATGCCAACCAGCAGAGCGCCCCGGCCGTCGAACGCGGCCTCTTCCTCGTGCCCAAGGTGATCGAGTGATGTCCGAACTGCACCAACTCAGCGTGGCCGAACTCGCCCGCCAGCTGCGCGAGAAGAAGGTCTCGGCCGTCGAGGCGGCCCAGCATTTCCTGGGCCGCATGGCCAAGCACCTGGACCTGGCGGCCTTCGTCGCCGTGAACGAGGACGCCACGCTGGCCCAGGCGCGCGCCGCCGACGCGGCCATGGCATCGGGCTCGGCGGGTCCGCTGGCCGGCGTGCCGATCGCGCACAAGGACATCTTCGTCACCCGCGACTTTCCCTCCACCGCCGGCTCCAGGATGCTGGCCGGCTACCGCTCGCCCTTCGATGCCACTGTGGTGCGCCGCCTGGCCGAGGCTGGCACCGTGACCCTGGGCAAGCTCAGCTGCGACGAGTTCGCCATGGGCTCGGCCAACGAGAGCGTGGCCGTGCCCGCCGTGGGCCACAGCACCCCGACCCCGGTGCGCAACCCCTGGGACCCGCAACGCGTGGCCGGCGGCTCCTCGGGCGGCAGCGCCGCCGCCGTGGCCGCCCGCCTGGCGCCGGCCGCCACGGGCACCGATACCGGCGGCTCCATCCGTCAGCCCGCGGCCTTCTGCGGCCTCACGGGCATCAAGCCCACATACGGCCGCGCCAGCCGCTACGGCATGATCGCCTACGCCTCCAGCCTGGACCAGGCCGGCCCCATGGCGCGCAGCGCCGAAGACTGCGCCCTGTTGCTGTCGGCCCTGTGCGGCCCCGACCTGGACCGCGATTCGACCTCGCTCGATGTACCGGCCGAGGATTTCAGCCGCAGCCTCAGCGACAAGCTCGACGGCCTGCGCATCGGCATCCCCAAGGAGTTCTTTGGCGCCGGCCTGGCCGCCGACGTGCGCGCGGCCATCGACATGGCCCTCAAGGACTACGAGAAGCTCGGCGCCAAACTCGTGGAGATCTCGCTCCCGCGCACCGAGCTCGCCATTCCCGTCTACTACATCATCGCCCCGGCCGAGGCCAGCTCCAACCTCTCGCGCTTCGACGGCGTGAAGTTCGGCCACCGTGCGGACCAGTACGTCGACTTGCTCGACATGTACAAGAAGACCCGCGCGGAAGGCTTCGGCGACGAGGTCAAGCGCCGCATCATGATCGGTACCTATGTGCTGAGCCACGGCTACTACGACGCCTATTACCTGCAGGCGCAGAAGATCCGCCGCATGATCGCCGACGATTTCCAGAATGCCTTCAAGTCCTGCGACGTGATCGCCGGCCCCGTGGCGCCCACGGTGGCCTGGAAGCTCGGTGACAAGAGCGAGGACCCGGTGGCGGCCTACCTGGCCGACATCTACACCCTGCCAGGCTCGCTGGCCGGCCTGCCGGGCATGAGCCTGCCCGTGGGCTTCGGCGACAGCCACATGCCCGTGGGCCTGCAGCTCATCGGCAACCATCTGCAGGAGGCCAAGCTGCTCAACATGGCGCATCGCTACCAGCAGGTGACCGACTTCCACCTCCGCGCCCCGGGAGGGTACCTATGAGCCCCCACGTTCATCACTTCGTGTATTCACTGCCCTCCGAGGGGGCTGGCCTCCCTTGGGGCGGCCCTGCGGGAGTCCGGACATGACCGCCAAACTCGTCCAGGGCTACGAAGTCGTGATCGGCTTCGAGACGCATGCCCAGCTCTCCACCGAGAGCAAGATCTTCAGCCGCGCGCCCACGGCCTTCGGCGCCGAGCCCAACACCCAGGCCTGCGCCGTGGACCTGGCCCTGCCGGGCACCCTGCCCGTGATGAACGTGGGTGCGGTCGAACGCGCCATCCAGCTGGGCCTGGCCATCGGCTCGCACATTGCACCGCGCAGCATCTTCGCGCGCAAGAACTACTTCTACCCCGACCTGCCCAAGGGCTACCAGATCAGCCAGTTCGAGATCCCGGTGGTGCAGGGCGGCGAGATCAGCTTCTACCTCGGCGAAGAGAGGAAGACCGTGCGCCTGGTGCGCGCGCACCTGGAGGAAGACGCAGGCAAGTCCCTGCACGAGGACTTCATCGGCCAGAGCGGCATCGACCTCAACCGCGCGGGCACGCCCCTGCTGGAGATCGTGACCGAGCCCGACATCCGCTCCAGCGAAGAAGCCGTGGCCTACGCCAAGGAGCTGCACAAGATCGTGACCTGGATCGGCATCTGCGATGGCAATATGCAGGAAGGCTCCTTCCGCTGCGACGCCAACGTCTCGGTGCGCAAGCCGGGCCAGCCCCTGGGCACGCGCCGCGAGATCAAGAACCTGAACAGCTTCAAGTTCATGCAGCAGGCCATCGACTACGAGGTGCGCTGGCAGATCGAGCAGATCGAGGACGGCCACGCCATCGAGCAGGCCACCGTGCTCTTCGACCCCGACACGGGCGAGACCCGCGCCATGCGCACCAAGGAAGACGCAGCTGATTACCGCTACTTCCCGGACCCGGACCTGCCGCCGCTGGTGATCGCCGAGGAGTGGATCGCGCGCGTGAAAGCCAGCCTGCCCGAGCTGCCGCGCGCCATGGCCGCACGCTTTGTCGCCGACTACGGCCTACCCGAATACGACGCCACCACGCTGACCCAGAGCAAGGCCATGGCGGCGTACTTCGAGGCCGTGGCTCGGGCTTGCGGGCAGCCCAAGCTGGCCAGCAACTGGATCATGGGCGAGGTCTCACGTCGCCTGAACACGGCCGAGATCGGCATCGAGCAGGCGGCGGTCAGCGCAGCGCAGCTGGGCGACC
>JAIERT010000110.1 GCA_019746735.1 Burkholderiaceae bacterium
CCTCGGCCGCCCGGGTATTGCCCAGCGCCTCGAACAGACCGGTGCTACCGGTCAGGTCGGCGAAGACGATGGTGAGAACGGTCATGCAGGCGGGGGGGTTTGATGTGTATGCTGATTATCAACCGCCGGGCGCACGTTCGATGCAGGCATGGCGCCGGCCGGATGCTGCTTAGTATATAGAGGCCAGCTGCCTTGGCGCACCTGTCTGGCCGTGCTGTTCGAGCGGCCGGGACCGTGCCCAAAACGCCACGCACAGGGATGCCGGATGGGGCTGGCCTGTGTAATATGTAGAGTGCAACCCCGGAGCGCCGGGCCTGCCGGAAACCAAAGCACATGGGCATCGATCCAGCCATCGTCCAGAACATCGCCGAGCGGGTGCGCGCCGAGGTCTTGCCCGCGCGCACGGCCCCGGCGATCAAGCTCGACCCGGCCATCATCCAGAAGATCGCGCAGAAGGTGCCCATCTTCGCGGGCATGAGTCAGCCCTGCCTGCTGGCCACCCTGGCCACCGGCGAGCATTTCACCATCCAGCCCGGCGAGGCCGTGTTCCGCGAAGGCGACATGGGCAACTCCTTCTACGTCCTGATCGCCGGCGAGGTGGTGGTGGAGAAGCTGCGCGAGGGCAAGCCGGTGGAGCTGGTCCGCCTGGGGCCCGGTGAGTGTTTCGGCGAGATGGCCCTGGTCGGCAACGATGTGCGCTCGGCCACGGTGCGCGCCACCGCCGCCGTGGTGGCCATGCGCTTCTACCGTGAGCTCATCGACGGCCATCCCGAAAGCGCGTCGGCCATCTATCGCAACATCGCGCGGATACTGGCAGCCCGGCTGGGGGAGTCGAGCATGGTGCTGGCGGAGCTGAAGAAGCGCGAAGGGGCTTGAGCCTTCTTTTCTGCCGAGTGCACGGGCTGCCCTGGCTCGTCCCGGCAAAGTCACGCAGGAAAAAACCCCGTTCAAGGTCAAGCGACGGAGCTCAGGCCGCCTCAGCCTGGGCCTTCCAGGCCGCCAGCAGCTGCGGTATCTCATCCAGCCGGTCCACCGTCACCACGCCCGCCGGCAGACGCTTGCGCAGAGCCGGGTGGCTGCCGCCGGCCCAGAGCTGGACCTCCGCCGGCAGCTGCGCCCGCAAGTCCAGCAGGCTCTGCAGCAGCTGAGGCGTGTTGCTGGCCGGGCTGAAGCTCAGGCCCACGATCTGGGCGCGGTTGGCCTGGGCGGCGCGCACGATCTCGGGAACCGGGGTGTTGGCGCCCAGGGACACGCATTCGCAGCCTTCGAGCGAGAGCATGGCCTCGGCCATCAGCAGGCCCAGCAGATGGTGTTCCTGCGGCAGCGTGCCCAGCAGCACGCGCGGCATCCGCGGGCTGGGCAGCGAGGCGGAGCCGCCGAGCGCGCCGCGCAGCACGGCCACCACGCTTTCGGTGTACATGTGCTCCTCGAAGACCTGGATCTCGCCACGCATCCAGGCCTCGCCCACGTGCACGGTCAGCGGCGCCAGATGCTCGGTGATGAAGCGCGCCAAGCCCAGGCGCATGACGGCCTGGTTGAGCGTGCGGCGCAGTTCCATGATCTCGCAGCGCCTCAGCATGCTCAGCATGGCCTCGTGCTCCAGCGCCAGCCCGCGTCCCAGTGGCATGTTGGCCTGCAGCCGCTGCCGCAGTTCGGCCAGGGGCAGGGCCACGATCTGGCCCGGTCGCTCGCCGGCGTTGAGCAGACGGGCGATCACGCGCAGGCGCTCCACCTGTTCGGCCGGGTAGAGCCGTTCGCCGGCGCCGTCGCGCGCGGGTTGCGGGAAGCCGTAGCGCCGCTCCCAGACCCGCAGCGTGTCCTTGGACAGGCCGGTGTCGCGCTCGACGGCAGCAATGGGCAGCTCCACGTCCTCGCGCAGGGCGAGGGACGGGGTGCTGCTGGCATAGCGGGTGCTCGGAGTCATGTTTGTTGTTTGTCCAAGACAAAACACGTTGTGAATTGGATTTTATCGGACAAAAATCCAAATAACGAAACTTTGTCCACGACAAAAATGCATATTCCGACTTTTTGTCCAGGCTCCCGGGTGGGCGCATGAAGGTCGCCATCGTCGGTTCCGGCATCTCCGGCCTGGCTGTGGCCCATGCGCTGCAAGGTCGGGCCGAGCTCACCCTGTACGAGGCGGGCGACTACTTTGGCGGTCACACGCACACGGTGGATGTGACCCTGCCCACGGCCAATGGCCCCACGACCTGGGGGGTGGACACGGGCTTTCTGGTCTTCAACGAGCGGACCTACCCGAACCTCATCCGTCTGCTGGACCAGCTGGACGTGCCCACGGCCAAGACGGACATGTCCTTCTCGGTCCAGGCGGGCAACGGGAGCGGGCGGCGCATCGAATGGAACGGTGCCGATCTCAACACGGTGTTTGCCCAACGCGGCAACCTGTTCAACTGGCGCTTCCTGCGCATGCTGCGCGAGGTGCTGCGTTTCAACCGCCTGGCCACCGAACTGGCCGAAGCCGGGGCGGACGAGCGCCTGCAGCTGCCCCTGGGCCGCTGGCTGGACCAGCAGGGCTTCAGTGCCGAGTTCCGTGACTGGTACTTCCTGCCCATGATGGCCTGCATCTGGAGCTGTCCCACGGCGCAGATGCTCGAGTTTCCCGTGGCCACCATGGTGCGTTTCTGCCACAACCACGGCCTGATCCAGGTCAACGGCCGGCCGCAATGGTGGACGGTGGCGGGCGGCGCACGCCGCTATGTGCAGAAGATCGTGGATGGCATTGCCGACAAGCGCCTGGCCACGCCGGTACAGGCCATCGAGCGCGACGCGCAAGGCGTCACCCTGCACAGCGCGGCGGGCGCCGAGCGTTACGACCAGGTGGTGCTGGCCACACACAGCGACCAGGCCCTTGCCCTGCTGCGTCAGCCCTCGGCCGACGAGCAGCGCATCCTGGGCGCCGTGCGCTACCAGCCCAACCGCGCCGTGCTGCACACCGACGCCTCGGTGTTGCCCCGGGCGCCCCGCGCCTGGGCCGCCTGGAACTACGAGCGCGCCGTCAGCACCGAGCAGGAGCACAGCCGTGTCTGTCTGCACTACCTGATCAACAAGCTGCAGCCCCTGCCTTTCGAGCAGCCCGTGGTGGTCTCGCTCAACCCCCTGCGCGAGATTGCGCCCGAGCAGGTGCTGGGCGATTACGAGTACGCGCACCCGGTCTTCGACCTGGGCGCGATTGCAGCCCAGAAGGCCTTGCCCCGGATCCAGGGCGACCACCGGACCTGGTACTGCGGTGCTTGGACGGGCTATGGCTTCCATGAGGATGGGCTCAAATCCGGCCTGGCCGTGGCCGAGGGGCTGCTGGCAGAACTGGCCTGGAAGGAAGCGGCATGAGCGGCACGGCCGTGCCGCTGATCGGGACCGGCCAGGTGCGGCACACGCGCCTGCGCCCGGCGCGGCACGCCTTTGCCTACCCCACCTTTTTCCTCATGCTGCCACTGCGCGCCCTGCGTGCGCAGGGCAGCGGGGCGCTGGCGCACAACCGACGCGGCTGGCTGAGCTTTTTCGATACCGACCACGGGGACGGCCGCAGCCCGCAGCAGGGCGGGGCCCTGGCCTGGATGGAGGAGCTGCTGGTGCAGCACGGCATCACCGATGCCGATGGCGAAATCTGGCTGCACTGCTACCCGCGCGTGCTGGGCTACACCTTCAAGCCCGTGAGTTTCTGGTACTGCGAGCGCGCCGACGGCACGCTGCGCGCCGTGGTGGCCGAGGTCAACAACACCTTCGGCGAGCGCCACTGCTATCTGCTGGAGAACCCGCGCTACGGCCAGGAGCTGCGCGCCGACAAGGTTTTCCATGTCTCGCCTTTCTGCCGCGTCGAGGGCGAGTACGCCTTCCGCTTCCTGCGCACCGAGCGTGCGGGGGTGCCGCATACCGTTGTCCGTGTGGACCTGCACGACGCCGGCGGCGCCCTGCTGCAGACCAGCGTGAGCGGCGTGCTGCAGCCCTACCACCGGCACAGCGCGCGCCGTGTGCTGCTGGCCCAGCCCGTGATGACGCTGGCGCTGATTGCGCGCATCCACTGGCAGGCCCTGCGCCTGTGGCTCAAGCGCGTGCCCTTTTTCCGCAAGCCGGCGCCGCCGGCCGATTTCGTTTCCCGTTCCCATCCCGCCTGACCCGCCATGAACACGACCACCGCCCCCCGCCTGGTGCTGCCGCGCAGTGCCCCGGCCGCCGCCCGCAGCGTGCTGCGCCTGCTCGAACGCCTGCGCCACGGTACCCTGCACCTGCAACTGCCCGACGGCACCCAGGTGCATTACGGTCGCGGTGACGAGCCGCGCGCCAGCCTGGTGGTGCACGATTGGTCCGTCTTCGGCGCAGCGCTCAAGTCCGGTGACATCGGTTTTGCCGAGAGCTATCGCGAAGCGCAGTGGTCCACCCCCGATCTGGCCGCGCTGCTGCGCCTCTTCATCCGCAACCGCGAGGCCCTGGAGGACGTGGTCTACGGTACCTGGCTCGGTGGCCTGCTGTATCGCCTGCGCCATCTGTTCAACCGCAACACCCGGACCAACAGCCGCAAGAACATCCATGCCCACTACGACCTGGGCAACGCCTTCTACACCCTGTGGCTGGACGAGACCATGAACTACTCGTCCGCCATCTTCGAGGGGGGGCTGGACGGTGACATGGTCGTGGCCCAGCGGGCCAAGGTGCGGCGCGCGCTGCGTATGGCCGGCGTTCAGCCTGGCGACCGCGTCCTGGAGATCGGCTGCGGCTGGGGCGCACTGGCCGAGATGACGGTGACCGAATTCGAGGCCTCGCTCACCGGCGTGACCCTGAGCACCGAGCAGCTCGGCTGGGGCCGCGAGCGCATGGCCCGCCTGGGCCCGCAGGCCACGGCGCGTGCCGATCTGCGTCTGCAGGACTACCGCGACATTGCCGACGGTCCCTATGACGCGGTCTGCTCGATCGAGATGGTCGAGGCCGTGGGGCGCGAGTACTGGCCCACCTATTTCCAGAGCGTGGCGCGCCTGCTCAAGAGCGGTGGCCGCGCCTGCATCCAGAGCATCGTGATCGACGACCGCCTGTTCGAGCGTTACCTCCAGTCGACCGACTTCATCCAGCAGTACATCTTCCCCGGCGGCTGCCTGCCCTGTCCGGCGGAGTTCCGCCGCCAGGCTGAGGCCGCCGGCCTGCAGGTGGTGGACGCGTTTGCCTTCGGCCGCGATTACGCCGAGACCCTGCGCCGCTGGCGCCAGCAGTTCCTGACGGCGCGCGAGCGCGTGCTGCAACTTGGATTCGATGAAAGGTTCATCCGTCTATGGGAGTTCTATCTCGCCTACTGCGAAGCGGCCTTCGACGAGGGCAACACGGACGTGGTGCAGTTCACGCTGCAAAAAGCATAGCAGCCCTGCTGCTGGCCGGCGCAGCTGTTCTCGGCGCGCAGGCCGAGATTTCCCCGGCGACCGCGCCGCTGGCGCAGTTGCGTGCAGCCGGCAGCAGTACCTACACCTATTGGGGCTTCGAGGTCTACCAGGCCAGCCTCTGGGTCGAGCCGGGTTTCGAGCCCGCCGCCTTTGCGCGCCAACGCCATGCCTTGGAACTGCAGTACCTGCGCAGCTTCAAGGGTCGCGACATCGCCGAGCGGTCCATCGAGGAAATGCGCCGCATCGGCAGTTTCAGCGACGCGCAGGCCAAGGACTGGCTGCAGGCCATGGTGGCCGCTTTCCCCGATGTGCGCGCCGGCGACCGCCTGCTGGGCCTGCACCTGCCGGGCCGCGGCGCGCAGTTCTATTACAACGGCCGGCCCACGAGCGAGGTCCGTGATCCCGAGTTCGCGCGCCTGTTCTTCGGCATCTGGCTGTCGGAGCAGACGCCTGCGCCCAAACTGCGAGCGGCCCTGCTCGGGCAGGCGCGCTGAAAGGTGTTCGTGACCTCTTCCGCTGCGCTCAACCTGGCACAGGCCGCCCGCTACGGCCTCATGGGCCTGCCGCTGGCCTTCGTGGCCCTGCCCCTCTACGTGCTGCTGCCCAACCACTACGCACGCGCCTTTGGCGTGCCGCTGGCCACGCTGGGCGCGCTGCTGCTGGCCACGCGCCTGCTCGACGCGCTGATCGACCCCTTGCTGGGCCGCTGGAGCGACCGGCTGTTCCGTCGCTCCACGGGCGCGCTGCTGGCCTGGGCCGGCATCGCCTGCGGCATCATGGCCCTGGGCTTTGCCCTGCTCTTCTTCCCCCCGCTGACCGAAGGCACCGGGCTGCTCGTGGTCGCTGCGGTCCTGCTGGTGCTGACCTATGCGGCTTTCAGTGCCGTCACGCTGGCGCATCAGAGCTGGGGCGCGCTGCTCGGCGCCGAGGCCCTGGTGCAGAGCCGGCTGGTGGCCTGGCGCGAGGGGCTGGGCCTGGTGGGCGTGCTGCTGGCCTCGGTGGTGCCGGTGGCGCTGGGCCTGCCGGTCATGGTGGGGCTGTTCAGCCTGGCGCTGGGGCTGGGCTGGCTGGCCTGGCGCAGCGGGCCGCGTCCGCCATCCGTGGCCGCAGCCGACGAGGCGCAGCCCGTCAAGGTCTGGCTGCCCTGGCAGCGCGGGCCCTTCCGGCGCCTGCTGGCGGTCTTCATGCTCAACGGCATCGCGAGTGCGGTGCCGGCCACGCTGGTGCTCTTCTTCGTGCAGGACCGCCTGCAGGCGCCGGCGGCCCAGGAGCCAGTCTTCCTGGGCAGCTACTTCCTGGCCGCAGCGCTGTCCATGCCGCTGTGGCTGCGCGCGGTGCGGGCCTGGGGGCTGGCGCGCAGCTGGCTGCTGGGCATGGCGCTGGCGGTGGCGGTCTTCGTCTGGGCCACGACGCTGGGCGCGGGTGACAGCACGCCCTTCATCGCCATCTGCGTGCTCTCCGGCGCTGCACTCGGTGCGGACCTGGTGATGCCCGGTGCCATGCTGGCCGGCCTGATCGGGCGCGCGGGCGACCTGGGGCGTGCGCAGGGCGCCTATTACGGCTGGTGGGCGTTTGCCACCAAGCTCAACCTGGCGCTGGCCGCCGGCCTGGCCTTGCCGCTGCTCGGCTTTTTCGGCTATGCGCCCGGTACGCGTGAGCCGCAGGCCCTGCAGGCCCTGACCTATGCCTACTGCCTGCTGCCCTGCGTACTCAAGCTCGCGGCAGGCGGCCTGCTCTTCCAGTTCTTCGTACGGAAAGGATCTTCATGAAACGACGTTTGCTGCTGACGGGCGCCGCCGCCCTGGGTGCCACCGGCCTCACCGGTTGTGCCTCGCCCACCATCGCCGACTACGCGGCCGAGAAGCCCGTGCTCGATCTGCGCCAGTACTTCAACGGCACGGTCGACGCCTGGGGCGTCTTCACCAACCGTTCGGGCAAGGTGGTCAAGCGCTTCACCGTGGTGATGAACTGCCGCTGGAGCGGCGAGCCCGGCCGCGAGGTCGGCGTGCTCGACGAGGACTTCGTCTACTCCGACGGCACGACGCAAAAGCGCATCTGGACTCTGAAGCGCACGCCTGGCGAGGGCGGCCAGGGCCGCTACACCGGCACGGCGGGTGACGTGGTCGGCGAGGCCCAGGGGGAGGAGCGCGGCAACGCCTTCTACTGGAGCTATGACCTGGACCTGCCCGTGGACGGGCGCAATGTCATCGTACATTTCGAGGACTGGATGTACCAGATGGACAACCGCGTCATGCTCAACCGCGCCACCATGAGCAAATGGGGCGTGACCCTGGGCGAGGTGACGCTGTCCTTCACCAAACGCTGAGAGCCCGCCCATGCCCATGAATCCCCCGCTGCGCGACTGGAGTGGCAAGAACGTCTGGCTCGTCGGCGCGTCCAGCGGCATCGGCGAGGCCTGCGCCTCGCTGCTGCACGCACACGGCGCCACGGTCTTCGTCTCGGCGCGTCAGGCCGACCGCCTGCAGGACTGGGTGACACGGCACCCGGGCACCGATGCCCAGGGTCGCCCGCGTGCCGTGGCCCTGCCGATGGACGTGACGGACCAGCGCGCGCTGCAGCTGGCCACGGAGGCGGTGGCGGCCCGCGGACCGCTGGATCTGGTGGTCTACAGCGCCGGCTACTACAAGGCCCTGGGCGCGCAGCGCTACAGCCTGGACGAGATGCTGCGCCACGAACAGGTCAACTACGTGGGCGCGCTCTACCTTCTGGACGCTGTGCTGCCGCGGCTGCAGCGGCAGGCCGCAGCCGGCCAGGGCGGGCACCTGAGCCTGATCAGCAGCGTGGCGGGTTTCCGCGGCCTGCCCCAGAGTCTGGCCTACGGGCCGACCAAGGCCGCCCTGATCAACCTGGCCGAGGCCCTGTACCTGGACCTGCAGCCCCAGGGCCTGGGGGTGAGCGTGGTCAACCCGGGTTTCGTCGAAACGCCGCTGACGGCGCAGAACCGCTTCAAGATGCCGGCCTTGATCACGCCCGAGGTCGCGGCGCGCGAGATGCTGGCCGGCTGGGCGCGCGGCCAGTTCGAACTGCACTTCCCCAAACGCTTCACGCGCTGGCTCAAGTTCATGCGTCTGCTGCCTTACCGTCTCTACTTCCCCCTGGTGCGCAAGTTCACCGGGCTTTGATCTTCGTCATGCCATGAGCCACGCCGTCGAGAAAATCGTCGTCTTCTTCGAAACCCTCTCCCCCGAGAGCGTGCAGCGCTTCGGCCAGTTCTACACCGAGGACGCCTATTTCAAGGACCCGTTCAACGAGGTGCGCGGCATCGCGCCCATCCAGCGCATCTTTGCCCACATGTACACCGCACTGCATGAGCCGCGCTTCGTGGTCACGGGCCGCATCGTCGAGGGCGATCAGGTCTTCCTGAGCTGGGATTTCCATTTCCGCTTCCGCAACTTCAAGAGCACCCAGCCGCAGATCATCCGCGGTGCCTCGCACCTGCGCCTGGCGGCGGACGGCCGCATCCGTTCGCATCGCGACTACTGGGACGCGGCCGAGGAACTCTACGAGAAGCTGCCCGCGGTCGGTGGCCTGATGCGCTGGCTGAAGAAACGCGCAAATTCGTAAGCTGTCTTATGATTCCCGGGCTCATCTGGGAGTCTTTCATGTTGCCTGCCCGTTATGCCCCGGTCCTGTTCGGACTGATCCTCTCCGGACTCATGTCCTTGGTCGTCTCGGGCATCTCGACCCTGCGTGCCATCGGCCTGAGCGCCGATTTCCTGCACTTCTGGCTTACGGCCTGGCTGAGCGCCTGGCTGGTGGCTTTCCCGCTGGTGCTGGTCGTGGCCCCCTTCACGCGCCGTGTCGTCCAGCGCCTCGTTCAACAGGATCAATAAAACAGCGCCTCGAAACCCGCTTCCGGCGCGAAGCGCTTGTCCATATAACGCAGCCGGGTCGGGCCGGGCAGGGCGCGCTCGCGCACGCTGTGGCGCGGGTCGCCGGGGTAGCAGAGCACACGCACCCCCTGTTCATCGTCATAGGGCTCGGGCTGGACCAGCGCAGGTGACTTGCCACGGGCCTCGGCCAGCACGCTGGCCACATTGGCGTGCCGCGCCAGATGGGCCAGGCTCATGATCTGCGGTGGCGCCAGTTCAATCAGGCCATCGCGGTACTGCTCCAGCGCCGTGCGCGGGCCCAGCCAGACACTGGCCGTGGCCTCGTAGTCGTCATGGCGTGCGGTCTGCACGGCTGGCACCGCCGCGACGAAAAAACGCGTGTCGAAACGTTTGCTGCTGACCGAGGCCATGCGCGGGGTGACCCAGCGCGACCAGGGCAGCACACTGCCTGTGTCCAGCTGCAGGCCCATCTCGGTCAGGACTTCTGCAAAACCGCGGCCCTGGCGCAGCAAGTCGCTGGCTTGTGTCACCTGGGCATGGGTGGCGCCATGTGCAAACAGCACCCCCGATTCTTCAAAAGCCTCGCGCAAGGCCGCGACATAACAGCTCGCCGCGTGTTCAAGCGTGGCCTCGGCTTCGCCCAGGGCTGTATGCAAGGCATGCAGGGGCTGATCGAGTTGGGGGATGAGAGCCGCATCAGCCCCATCGATCTTGCCGCCGGGAAAGACGTAGGCCCCGGCCAGCACATCGGAAGCCGCAGCACGTTTGAGCAGGAAGACTTCCAGCTCATCGGGCGCATCGCGCAGCATGACCACGGTGGCCGCGTCGCGCGGCGGGCTGTCGATGAGGGTGCGGTTGAGTTCCATGCTGTCGTGTGGATGACCTGTGTCCAAGTATGGCTCCAGTAAGATCGCACGCCATCGGTACTGATACCAAGCAGTCAACAAGGAGACAGCATGATCGATTTCAAGGGCCGGGTGGCCATCGTGACAGGCGCCGGTGGCGGCCTGGGCCGGCAGCACGCGCTGGCCTTGGCCCAACGTGGCGCCAAAGTGGTGGTCAACGACCTCGGTGGCGCGCGCGACGGTTCGGGCGGCTCGGCCAGTGCCGCACAGCAGGTGGTGGACGAGATCCGTGCCGCGGGCGGCGAGGCCATGGCCAACGCGGCCTCCGTCACCGACTTCGAGGCCGTGCAGGCCATGGTGCAGCAGGCCGTGGACACCTGGGGTCGCGTGGACATCCTGGTCAACAACGCCGGCATCCTGCGCGACAAGACCTTTGCCAAGATGGACCTGGCCGACTTCCGCCTGGTGCTCGACGTCCACCTCATGGGCGCGGTGCACTGCTGCAAGGCCGTGTGGCCGCACATGACGGCCCAGAAATACGGCCGCATCGTGATGACGACCTCATCGAGCGGCCTCTACGGCAACTTCGGCCAGAGCAACTACGGCGCGGCCAAGCTGGCCCTGGTGGGGCTGATGCAGACCCTGTCGCTCGAGGGTGCCAAGAACGACATCCGCGTCAACTGCCTGGCACCGACGGCGGCCACGCGCATGACCGAAGACCTGATGCCGCCCGAGGTGCTGCGCGCCCTGCAGCCCGAGGCTGTGGTGCCCGCCATGCTGGTGCTGGCCAGCGAGGGCGCGCCCACGCGCACCACGCTGTGCGCGGGTGCGGGCAGTGTGGAGGCTGCGCACATCACGATGACCCAGGGCGCCTGGATCGGCATCGACGAGAGTGCCGACGTGCGCCTGGCGCAGCATCTGGCCGAGGTGCTGGACCGCACCAACGAGAGCGTGCCCGGCAGCGGCAGCGCCCAGGGGCAGCACGAGGTGGGCCGGGCCATGGCCATGCTCAAGGCCTGAGCGGGTCCCTCAGCGCAGCACGACGCTGGCCGCCACGATGGCGATGTGGCCCAGCGTCGTGAGCCAGAACACGATCAGGAAACGCGGCTTGGCGGTCTTGTGGCGCAGGCGCTGCTGGGCCAGCAGTGCTCCGGGCCAGCCGCCAAGGAGCGCGAGCAGGTGCAGGATGCGCTCAGGCACGCGCCGGCGGCCCTGCTGCGCAGCCCGTTTGTCCGCGGCGTACACGGCGTAGCTGAGCAGGCTCATCAGCACAGCGCTGGCGATCAGCAGCAGCGTGAACGACATGCGTGTCTTCAGGCCTGCAGCCGCAGCTCGGCTTCCTGCTGCCAATAGGAAGCCGCTGCATAGAAGCCCTCCCACATGCAACCGTTACAGCCACGGCCACAACAGGTGGTGGGCAGGGGCGGGGGCGCACGCAGGGCTACACCGACCTCTTGCGCGCGCGCCTGCCACAGTGCGAACATGGCCTGTGTGTCGGCCAGCGGGCCAGGGATGTGGAGGGAAGAGAAGCTCATACCGGCAGGAAGACCCCGCACAGCAGGGTTTATCCCCTCATGGTACCTTCGGCGACCGATTTAAAAAGAGATTCCGTTGTAGG
>JAIERT010000286.1 GCA_019746735.1 Burkholderiaceae bacterium
CGTCGGGGTAGTAGGGCAGGGTGGAGATGCCGCTCTCGAACTTGGAGTTGCGCTTGATGTTGCCGTACAGGGCCGAGGAGCCCGTGGTCATGGCGCATTCACCCGAGACGAAGGTGGCGTCGGCGGCGTTGCCGCGGCCCTTGTAGACGAAGAGGCCCTGCTTGGCCATGTTGCCCAGGTTCTCGATGTGGCGCACATGCAGCGGCGAGTTGAAGCTCAGACGGGCGTCGATGCCGCGCATGCCATTGCCCTTGGTGGCGAACTCGGTGTTGTGCCAGGCCGAGAAGCTCTCGAGCTGGGTCCAGCTCACCCAGCTGGTCGTGAAGGGGCACTTGTGGCCGGAGGCCTTGAGCTTGGCTGCGGCCAGAGCGACCTCAGGCCAGGTCTTGGGCGGGGTGTTCGGATCGAGGCCCGCGGCCTTGAAGGCGTCCTTGTTGTAGTGGAAGACGGTGGTCGAGCTGTTGAAGGGGAAGCTCAGCATCTGGCCGTTGGGGGCGGTGTAGTAGCCGGCGACGGCGGGCACGTAGGCGTCCGGGTTGAAGGTGACGTTGGCCCGCTTCATGACCTCGGCGACGGGCACGATGGCGCCCTTGCTGGCCATCATGGTGGCCGTGCCGACCTCGAAGACCTGCAGCACATGGGGGGCGTTGCCGGCGCGGAAGGCGGCGATGGCGGCCGTCATGGATTCGTCATAGCTGCCCTTGAAGGTCGGGACGATCTTGTAGTCCTTCTGGCTGGCATTGAAGTCCTTGGCCAGGTCATTGACCCATTCACCCAGGGCGCCGCCCATGGAATGCCACCACTGGATTTCGGTCTGGGCATACGCGGCGGGCGAGAGCAGCAGGGCCGACAGGGCAGCTGCGCTCAGTTTGGCGGTCAATTTCATCGGGTTCTCCTTGTGTTGAATCATTCCAGCTTAGGCGGGGAATGTGACAGACTGATTAAGCCCGGATGACGGTCATCTGGGGATCCGGGGTTTCCATGAGGGGCTATACCGGGGGGTGTTCCGCCCATGTTGCACTGCGGTAACATCCGACCTCAGCCGGTGTTCTGGCTGAAATACCAGGTTTTCATGAACGCACCGACTCCGCTAGACCAATTTGTGGACACGGCCGGCCAGGCGCCGCACGGCCACGAGCGCATCCGCGAAATTCCCTACAACTACACCTCCTTCTCCGACCGCGAGATCGTGATGCGCCTGCTTGGGCGTCGCGCCTGGGAGGTGCTGAACCAGCTGCGCGAGGAACGCCGCACGGGCCGCTCCGCCCGCATGCTCTACGAGGTGCTGGGCGACATCTGGGTGGTGCAGCGCAATCCCTATCTGCAGGACGACCTGCTGGACAACCCCAAGCGCCGCCAGTTGCTGGTGGAGGCCCTGCACCACCGCCTGGGCGAGGTGCAGAAGCGCCGCACGCCCGAGGCCGATCCGCAGCGTGACGCCCTGGTGGGTGAGCTGCTGGATGCGGCCAGCCGTTCGGTGGAGGCGTTCGACCAGTCCTTCCGCGAGATCGCGGCCCTGCGCCGCAAGGCCCAGCGCGTGCTGAGCCGCCTGACCGCCAAGGACAACGTCAAGTTTGATGGCCTGTCACGTGTTTCGCATGTGACGGACGCGACCGACTGGCGCGTCGAGTACCCCTTTGTGGTGCTCACGCCGGACAGCGAGGCCGAGATGGCGCGCCTGGTCAAGGGTTGCATCGAACTGGGCCTGACCATCATCCCGCGCGGGGGTGGCACCGGCTACACCGGCGGCGCGGTGCCGTTGAGCTGGAAGAGCGCGGTGATCAACACCGAGAAACTCGAGGCCATGACCGAGGTCGAGATGCTGCAGCTGCCGGGCCTGAGCCAGCCGGTGCCCACCATCTGGACCGAGGCCGGCGTGGTGACCCAGCGCGTGGCCGATGCGGCCGAGCGCGCAGGGTTTGTGTTTGCGGTGGACCCGACATCCGCCGAGGCGTCCTGCGTGGGCGGCAACATCGCCATGAACGCCGGCGGCAAGAAGGCCGTGCTCTGGGGTACGGCCCTGGACAACCTGGCCAGCTGGCGCATGGTCACGCCCGACGCGGGCTGGCTCGAGGTCACGCGCGTGGGCCACAACCTGGGCAAGATCCACGACGCCGACGTCGCCAGCTTCGAGCTCAAGTACTTCGAGGCCGACGGCAAGAAGCTCGTGAAGACCGAGCGCCTGGACATTCCGGGCCCGAGCTTCCGCAAGGAAGGCCTGGGCAAGGACGTGACGGACAAGTTCCTCTCCGGCCTGCCCGGGGTTCAGAAGGAGGGCTGCGACGGCCTGATCACCAGCGCGCGCTGGGTGGTGCACCGCATGCCCGCGCACACGCGCACGGTCTGTCTGGAATTCTTCGGCCACGCGCGCGACGCCGTGCCGAGCATCGTCGAGATCAAGGACTTCATGTTCGCCGAGCAGAAGCGCAGCGGCGTGCTGTTGGCCGGCCTGGAGCATCTGGACGACCGCTACCTGCGCGCTGTGGGCTATGCCACCAAGAGCAAGCGCGGCGGCCTGCCCAAGATGGTGCTGATCGGCGACATCGTGGGCGACGACACCGACGCCGTGGCCCGCGCCACCAGCGAGGTGGTGCGCATTGCCAATTCGCGCAGCGGCGAGGGCTTCATCGCCATCAGCGCCGACGCCCGCAAGAAATTCTGGCTGGATCGCAAGCGCACGGCGGCCATCAGCAAGCACACCAACGCCTTCAAGATCAACGAGGACGTGGTGATCCCGCTGCCGCGCATGGCCGAGTACACGGACGGCATCGAGCGCATCAACATCGAGCTGTCGCTGCGCAACAAGATCAAGCTGGCCGACGAACTGGACCTCTTTTTCGGCGAGGGCAGCCTCACGCACCTGCTCGACATCGGCAAGCCGGACGACGCCAACGAGGCGCCGTCGGTCGAGCTCATGGAAGAACGCGTGACCCAGGCCCGCGAGCTGGTGCGCTCGGTGCGCGCCCAGTGGCAGGACTGGCTGGACCGGGTGGACGAGCTCTTCCCCCAGCTGCAGGACCACAGCCTGCGCGCGAGCTGGAAGGCCCAGATCCGCACACCCCTGCAGGACATCTTCACCGGCCGCGCCTTCGAGCCCATGCTGGCCGAATGCAATGCCATCCAGCAGCGTGTGCTCAAGGGCCGCGTCTGGGTGGCCCTGCATATGCACGCCGGCGACGGCAATGTGCACACCAACATCCCGGTCAACAGCGATGACTACGAGATGCTGCAGGCCGCGCACGGCGCGGTCAAGCGCATCATGGCGCTGGCGCGCTCGCTCGACGGCGTGATCTCGGGCGAGCACGGCATCGGCATCACCAAGCTGGAATTCCTCAGCGACGCCGAGCTCCAGCCCTTTGCCGACTACAAGCAGCGTGTCGACCCCGAAGGCCGTTTCAACCGCGGCAAGCTGCTGCGCGACGCCGAGCTGCCGGCCGATCTGAGCCAGGCCTACACGCCCAGCTTCGGTCTCATGGGCCACGAGTCGCTGATCATGCAGCAGAGCGATATCGGTGCCATTGCCGACAGCGTCAAGGACTGCCTGCGCTGCGGCAAGTGCAAGCCCGTGTGCTCCACCCACGTCCCGCGCGCCAACCTGCTCTACAGCCCGCGCAACAAGATCCTGGCGACCTCGCTGCTGGTGGAAGCCTTCCTCTACGAGGAGCAGACCCGCCGCGGCGTCTCCATCAAGCACTGGCAGGAGTTCGAGGACGTGGCCGACCACTGCACGGTCTGCCACAAATGCCTCTCGCCCTGTCCGGTCAAGATCGATTTCGGCGACGTGTCCATGAACATGCGCAATCTGCTGCGCAAGATGGGGCAGAAGTCCTTCCGCCCGGGCAATGCGGCGGCCATGTTCTTCCTCAACGCCACCAATCCCGAGACCATCAAGCTCATGCGCTCGGCCATGGTGAACGTGGGCTTCAAGGCCCAGCGCCTGGCCAACCAGGTGTTGCGCGTGGCGGCCAACAAGCAGACGGCCCGTCCGCCGGCCACGGTGGGCACCGCTCCGATCAAGGAGCAGGTCATCCACTTCATCAACAAGAAGATGCCCGGTGGCCTGCCCAAGAAGACGGCGCGTGCCCTGCTGGACATTGAGGATGCGGACTACGTTCCCATCATTCGCGATCCCAAGGCCACCACCTCGGAAACCGAGGCGGTGTTCTATTTCCCGGGCTGCGGTTCGGAGCGGCTTTTCAGCCAGGTGGGGCTGGCCACCCAGGCCATGCTCTGGCACGCGGGTGTGCAGACGGTGCTGCCGCCGGGTTATCTGTGCTGCGGTTACCCGCAACGCGGTAGCGGCCAGTTCGACAAGGCGGAGAAGATGATCACGGACAACCGTGTGCTTTTCCACCGCGTGGCCAACACGCTCAACTACCTGGACATCAAGACCGTGGTGGTGAGCTGCGGCACCTGCTACGACCAGCTGCAGGGCTACAAGTTCGAGGAGATCTTCCCGGGCTGCCGCATCATCGACATCCACGAGTTCCTGCTCGAGAAGGGCATCAAGCTCAGCGGTGCCCAGGGTGGCTACCTCTACCACGAGCCCTGCCACAACCCCATGAAGCAGGGTGACTCGATGAAGACGGTGCGCACCCTGCTGGCCGGTGATGCCAAGGACAATGTGCTCAAGAGCGACCGCTGCTGCGGCGAATCGGGCACCCTGGGCGTGACCCGCCCCGACGTGTCGACCCAGGTGCGCTTCCGCAAGGAAGAGGAAATCCGCAAGGGCGAGGTCGCCCTGCGCGAGGCCGGCCTGGTGGGCGCCAAGGACAACGTCAAGATCCTCACCAGCTGCCCGAGCTGCCTGCAGGGCCTGAACCGCTATGGCAACGATCTGCAGAACGGCCTGCTGGAGGCCGACTACATCGTGGTCGAGATGGCACGCCAGATCCTCGGCGAGGACTGGATGCCCGAGTACGTGGCCGCGGCCAATGCCGGTGGCATCGAGCGCGTGCTCGTCTGAACGCTTAGACAGAAACGGAGATTTCCATGGCAGGTTTGCAAGCAGGCGCCCCGACGCCGCAGGATCTCACGGTGCACAGCAAGTCGCGGGTGCTGGAGATCAGTTTTTCCGATGGCAAGACCTTCCGCATCCCCTTCGAGCTGATGCGCGTGTACTCGCCCTCGGCCGAGGTGCAGGGTCACGGTCCGGGCCAGGAGGTGCTGCAGACCGGCAAGCGCGACGTGGCGCTGGCGGGCCTGGAGCCCGTGGGCAATTACGGGGTCAAGCCCACGTTCTCGGACGGCCACGACAGCGGCATCTACACCTGGGACTATCTCTACCAGCTGGGGGCGCAGCAGGAGCGTTTCTGGGCCGACTACCAGGCCCGTCTGCAGGCGGCCGGCGTGGACCGCGATGCGCCCATGCCCGAGAAGGGCGGTCACGGCTGCGGCCACCACTGAGCACGACCATGAGCCAGACCACGCATTTCGGTTTCGAGACGGTGGACGAGCGGGAGAAGGCGCGGCGCGTACGCGGCGTGTTCGACTCGGTGGCGTCGAAGTACGACGTCATGAACGATCTGATGTCCGCCGGCCTGCACCGGCTCTGGAAGGCCTACACGGTGACGGTGGCCAACCTCAAGGAAGGTGACCGGGCGCTGGACATCGCCGGCGGCACGGGCGACCTGGCGCTGGCCTTTGCCAAAAAGGTCGGCAAGACCGGCCAGGTGGTGCACACCGACATCAACGAGGCCATGCTGCGCGTGGGCCGCGACCGCCTGCTCGATGCCGGCGTGGTGCTGCCCACGGTGGTCTGCGACGCCGAGAAGCTGCCCTTCCCGGACGGCCATTTCGACCTGGTCAGCGTGGCTTTCGGCCTGCGCAACATGACCCACAAGGACCGGGCCCTGGCCGAGATGTGCCGCGTGCTCAAGCCCGGCGGCAAGCTGCTGGTGCTGGAGTTCTCCAAGGTGGCGCCGCCGCTGGCGCAGGCCTACGACTGGTATTCCTTCAAGGTGCTGCCGCAGCTAGGCAAGCTGGTGGCCGGCGACGCCGACAGCTACCGCTACCTGGCCGAGTCCATCCGCATGCATCCCGGCCAGGAGGAACTCAAGGCCATGATGCTCAAAGCCGGATTCGGACATGTGGATTTTCACAACATGAGTGGCGGTGTGGTGGCGCTTCATGTTGGAATCAAGTGCTGACACGCCTGTTTTGCGTTAGCGTCGGGGTGTGGCACTACTGTCGGATTCTTTTGGAGCACGTATGAAATTCCTGTCTATTGCCCTGTCACTGGTGCTGGTCGTGAGTGCCGTGGATGCCGAGGCCAAGCGCCTGGGCGGCAGCCGGTCGGTCGGCAAGCAGTCGAACAACGTGACGCAACGTGAAGCGACGCCCCCGACGGCTCCGGCAGCGCCGACGCAGAATGCCGCTGCGGCGGCCCCGGCCAAGCCCGCGGCGGCGCCTGCGGCAGCGCCCGCGGCCCGCAAGCCCTGGGGTGGCATGCTGGCCGGTCTGGCCGCCGGTCTGGGCCTGGCCTGGTTGGCCAGCTCCCTGGGCCTGGGTGAGGCTTTCGGCCAGTTCATCCTGATCGCCCTGGTCGTCATGCTGGCCATGCTGGCGTTTGGCTGGTTCATGCGCAACCGTCGTGCGGCGCCTGCCCGCGGTGGCTACGCCTTCCAGGGCGCCGGCGCTGCCGACGCGACCACGGCCCGTCCGGCCTACCGTCCCGAGAACGTCGGCAATGACGCCTCGGCGCGTCCCTGGGAGCGTTCCCAGACGGCCTTCGACGGCTCGGCGGGTCGCGGGGTGGTGATCGGCTCCGCCCTGTCCAGTGACTGGAGCGTGCCGGCCGGTTTTGACGCCGAGGGCTTCCTCAAGGCCGCCAAGAGCAACTTCATCCTGCTGCAGGCGGCCTGGGACCAGGCCGACATGGCCACCCTGCGTGCCATGATGACCGACGAGATGCTGGACGAAATCAACGCCCAGCTGGCCGAGCGTGAGCAGCACACGGGCGGCGCCGTCAACCTGACCGAGGTGCAGATGCTGCAGGCCCAGCTGCTGGGCATCGAGGAACTGGGTGGCGAATACATGGCCAGCGTGGAGTTCTCGGGCATGATCCGCGAGTATCGCCAATCGGGCCCCAGCCCCTTCCGCGAGGTCTGGAACATGACCAAGCCCAAGGACGGCAGCCGCGGCTGGCTGGTGGCCGGAGTGCAGGCCCTGCAGTAACCGACGCCTTCTTTCATCAATAATCGGGGACTATGGCAACACAGTCCCCTTTTTCTTTGCTGGAAGGCGCTTTCCAGAAGCTGGTGTCCACCGTGCAGCCGCCCGCCTGGGCCGTGCAGGAGGTGCAGCGCCGCATCGTGCTGCTGCTCAACCATGTGCTGATGCAGGAAAAAGAGGCCATGGCTCGCCTGGCCCGCCAGAAGGGGCGGATGGTGCTGTTCCAGTGGCGCGATTTCAGTTTCAAGCTGCAGCTCACACCGGCGGGTCTGCTCGACCTGGCGGCAGCCGGGACACCGTCCGATCTGACGCTGGCCGTGATTGAAACGTCGCCCGCTGCGCTGGTGCAGGCGGCCCTGGCGGGCGACAAGCCACCCGTGCGCATCGAAGGGGATGTGCAGCTGGCGGCCGAGGTCAACTGGTTGGTTGACCATGTGCGCTGGGATCTGGAGGAAGACCTGGCCCGCCTGATCGGCGACGCGCCCGCCCACGGCCTGACCCAGGCCGTAAGCCGCGTCCTGGAGGTGTTGCGCGGCTGGCTCAAGAAGGCGGCACCCGGAGCCGCCTCATGACCCGGCTGCTGCGTGGCGCCTACATCGTCTGGATCGTCCTGCGCTATGGCCTGGACGAGCTGGTGCTGACCAGCTTCCAGAAACCCTGGCTGCGCGTGATTGCGCGCATCGTCTCCTTTGGCCGGCCGCTCCATGATCCGCGGGGCGTGCGCCTGCGCGAAGCCCTGGAAAGGCTGGGCCCCATCTTCGTGAAGTTCGGCCAGGTGCTGTCGACCCGGCGCGACCTGCTGCCGCTGGACATCGCCGAGGAGCTGGCTAAGCTGCAGGACCGCGTGCCGCCTTTCAGTTCCGACATCGCCGTGGCCACCATCGAGCGGGCCTTCCGCAAGCCGGTGGGGCAGATCTTCAGTGCTTTCGAGCGCGAGCCGGTGGCCAGTGCCTCGATTGCCCAGGTGCATTTCGCCAAGCTGGTCGGTCGGGACGGGACCGAGCGCGAGGTGGCCGTCAAGGTGCTGCGCCCGGGCATGCTGCCCGTGATCGAGAAAGACCTGAGCCTCATGCGCATGATGGCCGGCTGGGTCGAGGGCCTGTCGGCCGATGGCAAGCGCCTCAAGCCGCGCGAGGTGGTGGCCGAGTTCGACAAGTACCTGCACGACGAGCTGGACCTGGTGCGCGAGGCCGCCAGCGCCGCCCAGCTGCGCCGCAACATGGCGGGGCTGGATCTGGTGCTGATCCCCGAGATGATCTGGGACTACTGCCAGAGCGACGTCATCGTGATGGAGCGCATGAAGGGCATCCCGATCAGCCAGACGGCAAGGCTGCGCGAGGCGGGTGTGGACATGAAGAAGCTGGCACGCGATGGCGTCACCATCTTCTTCACCCAGGTCTTCCGTGACGGCTTCTTCCATGCCGACATGCACCCGGGCAACATCTTTGTCAGCATCGATCCGGCCAGCTTCGGGCGCTACATCTCGCTGGACTTCGGCATCGTGGGCACGCTGACCGAGTACGACAAGGAGTACCTCGCGCAGAACTTCACGGCCTTCTTCCGGCGTGACTACAAGCGCGTGGCCGAGCTGCACATCGAATCGGGCTGGGTGCCGCCGCAGACCCGGGTGGACGAGCTCGAAGCGGCCATCCGTGCCGTCTGTGAACCCTATTTCGACCGCCCGCTGAAGGAGATCTCCCTGGGCATGGTGCTGATGCGCCTGTTCCAGACCTCGCGCCGTTTCCAGGTGGAGATCCAGCCGCAGCTGGTGCTGCTGCAGAAGACCCTGCTCAACATCGAGGGCCTGGGCCGCGAGCTCGATCCGGACCTGGACCTCTGGAGCACGGCCAAGCCCTTCCTCGAGAAGTGGATGGCCGACCAGATCGGCCCGCGCCGGCTCTGGGAAGAGCTCAAGAACCAGGCGCCGCGCTATGCCAAGTTGCTGCCCGATCTGCCACGTCTGCTGCACGACTACCTGCAGCACGGGGCCCGGGGCCGCGACCGGCGCGAGCTGGAGGAACTGCTGGCCGAGCAGCGCCGTACCAACCGGCTGTTGCAGGCCCTCATCTATGCAGGCATCGGATTTGCTTTGGGTCTGATCTTGATCCAGATGCTGATCCGTTTCCAGCTCTTCTAGGGATTTGACTGTTGCGCTGGGCGGGTTATGGGGATAATCCGGGCCCATTGCATACGACTAGCTACAAGGAGAACACGGTGCTGCTGACTCTCGTCATCGTCTACCTTCTGGTGACCATCGCGGTCGGCCTGTGGGCCGCCAAGCGCGTCAAGAACTCGGCCGATTTCGCCATTGCCGGGCGCAAGCTGCCGCTGTTCATGATCGTCACCACGACCTTCGCCACCTGGTTCGGCTCCGAGGTGGTGCTGGGCATCCCGGCCAAGTTCGTCGAGGGCGGCCTGGGCAGCGTGGTGGAGGACCCCTTCGGCGCCGGCTCCTGCCTGATCCTGGTGGGGCTGTTCTTCGCGGCCAAGCTCTACCGCATGACCCTGCTGACCATCAGTGATTTCTTCCGGGAGCGCTATGGTCGCAGCGTGGAGGTCGTGTGCTCGCTCATCATCATGCTGAGCTACCTGGGTTGGGTCTCGGCCCAGGTCACGGCCCTGGGCCTGGTCTTCAACCTGCTCTCCGGCGGTGCCATCAGCATCCCGGTGGGCATGGTGATCGGCGTGGTGTCGGTGCTGGCCTACACGCTGTTTGGCGGCATGTGGTCGGTGGCGCTGACGGACTTCATCCAGATGATCATCCTGGTGCTGGGCCTGAGCATCCTGGCGGTGTTTGCCGGCAACATGGTCGGCGGGGCCGACAAGGTGGTGGCGCTGGCGGTGAGCCGCGACATGTTCACCTTCTTCCCCGAGCCCACCTTCAAGGACATCGTCTTCTTCATCGCCGCGGCCATCACCATGATGCTGGGTTCCATCCCGCAGCAGGACGTGTTCCAGCGCGTGATGTCGGCCGACAGCGTCAAGTCGGCCTCGCGCGGGGCCATCATCGGCGGTGCGCTCTACATCCTCTTCGCCTTCGTCCCCATGTTCCTGGTGGTCAGCGCCCTCATCATCATGCCCGAGCAGGCGGACAAGCTGATCCAGGAGGACCCGCAGAAGGTGCTGCCCACCCTGGTGATGGAGAAGATGCCCTTCATCATGCAGGTGCTCTTCTTTGGCGCGCTGCTCTCGGCCATCAAGTCCTGCGCTTCGGCCACCCTGCTGGCGCCCAGCGTGACCTTTGTCGAGAACATCTGGCGCCAGTTCAACCCGCACATGGGTGACAAGCAGGAGCTCAAGACCATGCGCATCACGGTACTGGTCTTCAGCGTGCTGGTGCTGGTCTATGCCATCCAGATGCAGGGCACCTCGATCTACGAAATGGTGTCCGGTGCCTACCAGATCACCCTGGTCGGGGCCTTCATCCCGCTGACCTTCGGGCTGTACTGGAAGAAGGCCAGCACGCAGGGGGCACTCTTCTCCATCGTGCTGGGCATCCTGACCTGGGGGCTCTTCCTGATCACGCCGGCCGGTGAGGAGTTCCCGGCCCAGCTCGCCGGCGTTCTGGCCGCGCTGGCCGGCATGCTGATCGGCTCCCTGGGCCCGCAGGCCATCGCCAATCGCCACGCCGGGCACCACAAGCTGGCCGGCGTCGAATAAGGCACGGCCTGGGCCGGCGGCACTTGATTCCAGGTGCCCCGCCTATAATTCACGGTTTCCCATCGGCACCCGCCCCACAGGGGCGGGCTGTCTTTGATCCGACCTTCCACCTCCTTCGAGCCATGCCTATTTACGCCTACAAATGTGAATCCTGCGGCGCCGCCAAGGATGTGCTGCAGAAAATCTCCGATCCCGCGTTGAGCGACTGCCCGGCTTGCGGCCAGCCCACGTTTCGCAAACAGGTCACGGCCGCCGGCTTCCAGCTCAAGGGCAGCGGCTGGTACGTGACCGACTTCCGGGGCGGCGCTTCCGCTGCCTCCGGTTCGGCCGCCAGTGCTGCTGCCGCGACCCCGGCGGCCACCCCTGAGGCCGCGCCTGCGGCGGCGCCCGCTGGCGGTCACAGCTGCGGCACGGGCTGCGGTTGCGCTTGAAGCCAATGGCCAAATTCCGCAAATGGTTGCTCTCGGGCCTGCTGGTGCTGGCGCCGCTGGGCATCACGGTCTGGGTGCTCGAGTGGGTGATCTCCACCCTGGACCAGACCCTCAACATCCTGCCCGAAGCCTGGCAGCCGGATCGTTGGCTGGGCCTGCACATTCCGGGGCTGGGCGTGATCTTTGCCCTGGGCGTGGTGCTGCTCGTGGGCGCGCTGACGTCCAATTACATCGGCAACCGCCTGCTGGGCTGGTGGCACGCGCTGCTGCACCGCATCCCCGTGGTGCGCTCCATCTATTCCGGCGTCAAGCAGGTCTCGGACACGCTGTTTTCCGAGAAGGGCAACGCCTTTCGCCAGGCGGTGCTCGTGCAGTGGCCGCGTGAGGGCATGTGGACCATCGGTTTCGTCACGGGCACGCCCGGTGGCGACCTGGTCAACCACCTGCCCGGCGAGTACCTGAGCGTCTACGTCCCGACCACGCCCAACCCCACCGGGGGCTACTTCGTCATGCTCAAGAAAAGCGACTGCATCGTGCTCGCGATGAGCGTGGACGAGGCCCTGACCTATGTGATCTCCATGGGCGTCATCGTCCCCGGCGGGCCGAAGAACCCGC
>JAIERT010000129.1 GCA_019746735.1 Burkholderiaceae bacterium
CCTGCAGCAGCTTGGGGAAGAGCGCGGGCGGCGCGACGAGGTAGCCCAGGCGCAGGCTGGGCGCCAGCACCTTGGAGAAGGAGCCGAGGTAGAGGCAGCCCTCGGGGTTGCGCGCGGTGAGCGGTGCGGGCGGCGGGGTGTCGAACCAGAGTTCCCCATAGGGGTTGTCCTCGATCAGCGGCAGGCCGATCTCGGCGGCCGTAGGGCTGAGTGCGGCGCGCCGCGCCTCGCTCATGAGGCGACCGCTCGGGTTCTGGAAGTTGGGCAGCACGTAGAAGAAGCGCGCGGGCGTGCCAGCCGTTTGCTCAGCGCGCAGGGCCGCGATGTCCACACCTTCATCGTCGCTGGCCACGCTGCTGACCCGCGGCTCCATGGGCGCGAAGGCCTGCAGGGCGCCGAGGTAGGTGGGCGTCTCGACGAGGATGCGACTGCCCGGGTCGATCAGCACCTTGGCCGCCAGGTCCAGGCCCTGCTGCGAGCCCGTGGTGATCAGCACCTGTGACGCATGGACCTGCCAGGGCAGGGAGGCCGCCACCATCTCGCGCAAGGGTCCGTAGCCTTCGCTGGCCGCGTACTGCAATGCGGCGTCGGCGTCTTCGCGCAGCACGCGGCTGCAGGCGGCCTCGAACTCCGCGACCGGAAAGGTCTTGGGCGAGGGCAGGCCGCCGGCGAAGCTGATGATGTCGGGCCGCTCGGTGACCTTGAGCAGCTCGCGCAGCACCGAGGGGTTCATCTGGTCGGCGCGCCCGGACAGCACCCAGGGCGAGGTGGAAGGCGTGCGGGCGTTCATGAGGCTTTTCCTTGGGCGAGTCTTGGGACGGTGTGGACGGGCATTTTGCGCCCGGCGTAGACCAGGGCGATCACGGCCAGGCCGCAGCCCAGGGTGAGCGCATCCAGGCGTTCGCCCAGCAGGGGCACGGCGAAGAGCATGGAGATGAAGGGCTGCAGCAGCTGCAGCTGGCTCACGCGCACCGTGCCGCCCAGCGCCAGGCCCTGGTACCAGGCGAAGAAGCCCAGCCACATGGAGAACACGGCCGTGTAGGCAAAGCCGCCCCAGGCTGCGGCGCTGACCGCCTGTTGTGGCCAAGTCCAGAGCGTGAGCGGCAGCGTGAGGGGCAGGGACAGCAGCAGGGCCCAGCAGATCACGTGTGTGGCGGGCATCTCTTGTGCAAGACGTGCGCCATGCGCGTAACCCACGGCGGCGCAGAGCATGGCCAGCAGCAGCAGCGCGCCCACGGCCGCCGTGGCCAGGGGCAGCACGCCCACGATCACGCTGGCGTGCACGGCTTCCACGTGGCGCATGGCGATGGAGGTGCAGATCGGAAAACCGAAGACCACCCCCAGCGCCACCCAGGCCAGGGCTGGCCATTGCGCGCGCGTGGGCCGTGGGGCATGCACGGCCAGCAGGTAGAGGGCCGAGAGCGCGGCCGCGACCACGGCGCGGCCGGTGGCGATGTACAGCCCGCCAAGCTGCGGCGCTTCGGGTGTGCCCGTGGCCAGGCGTGTCATGGGCAGGGTGAGGGCGAAGACGGCCACCCCCAGCAGGCCGAGCGCGTAGCCGCGGCGGGTCGTGTCGAGGGTGGACGTGGTCATGGCCCTGACTCTAGGTGACAGACCAGCACACTTGCAGTACAGTTTTTCAGACAATTTTGGAAACTGTATTGCTGCCGTGGGCAGCACAGCGCCACCATTCACCTTCCGCAGGAGCGCACCATGCTGACCCCCGGCGCCGCCCAGACCCTGGCCGAACAGCTGGCCGGCCGTTACGCCCAGCGCATCCGCGACCGTCTGCTCGCACCCGGCAGCCGTCTGCCTTCGGTGCGCCTGTGCGCTGCGCAGCAGGGCGTGAGTCCGTCCACCGTGGTGGCCGCCTACGACCGCCTGCTGGCCCAGGGCCTGGTGGAGGCGCGGCGCAACCGCGGCTTCTATGTGCGCGAGGCGCCCGCGCCGCGGCGGCGCAGCAGCGCGTCGGCAGCCGCGCCCGCCGTCGGCGCGACCCCGGCCCCGGTGGATGCCACGGCCCTGATCCGCGCCATGTTCCACAACCGGGCCGAAGGGCCGCAGCCCGGCACCGGCGTGTTCCCGCCCGACTGGCTGGAGACGCCCTTTCTCGCCACCGCCGTGCGCCGCGTCACCAGCCCGGCCGCGCTGCGCTCGGCCTCGCTGCAGTACGGTGAACCGGCGGGTGACGCCAGCCTGCGCCGCGCCCTGGCCGACAAGCTGGCCGGCCTCAACATCCAGGCCACGCCCGCACAGATCATCACCACGGTGGGCGCCTCGCAGGCGCTGGACATCGTGAGTCGCACGCTGCTGCGCCCGGGCGATCCGGTGATGGTGGAAGAGCCGGGCTGGGCCGTGGAGTTCGCCCGCCTCTCCGCTTTGGGCATGCGCATCCTGCCCGTGCCGCGGGGCCCCGAGGGGCCGGACCTGGCGGTGATGGCGCGCTACTGCGAGGCCCATCGCCCCAAGCTGTTCGTGAGCGTCAGCGTGCTGCACAACCCCACGGGCTACAGCCTCACGCCGGGCAGTGCGCACCGCATCCTGCAGCTGGCCGTCGCGCATGATTTCCACATCGTCGAGGACGACAGCTACAGCCATCTGGCGTCGGACCAGGCCGCGCGCCTGTGTGCGCTCGACGAGCTGCAGCGCACGATCTATGTCAGCGGCTTTGCCAAGATCCTCGCGCCGGGCTGGCGCATCGGCTACCTGGTGGCACCCGAGTCGCTGGCCATGCGCCTGCTCGACACCAAGCTGATCTCCACGCTGAGCACGCCGCCGCTGCTGGAGCAGGCGCTGGCCTGGTGCATCTCGCAAGGCCAGCTGCGCCGCCATGCTGAGCGTGTGCGTGTGCGGCTGGATGCGGCGCGCTCGCGCAGCGTCAAGCTGGCCGAGGCGCATGGCTGCCGTTTCGTGGCGCCGCCGGCCGGGCTGTTCGGCTGGGTGGACACGGGGGTGGACACCGATGTGCTGGCGCAGCGCCTGCTCGACCAGGGCTGGCTGCTCGCGCCGGGCGCGCTCTTCCACGCGGCACGCCAGGCCAGCACGCTGATGCGCATCAACTACGCCACCACGCAGGAGGCCACGTTCTGGAAGGTGTTTGCCCGCGCGCGCGACGCACTGGCGGCACGCGGCTGAGGCGCGGGGGCGCGCCGCTCTTTCAGGTGGCCAGGCTGGCCAGCGTGCGCAGCAGGGCGCGGTTCACGTCTTCGGCGGCGTAGCCATAGCTTTCGCTGAGCGCGCGCGTGCCGCGTGCGTCACCGGCCTCGACGGCCTGTGCGAGTTGCAGCGCCGGCAGATAAGGCCCCGTGCCTTCGAGCAGGGACTGCAGGATGCGCTGCGACAGCGGCAGCCGACCCAGCAGCGTGGCCAGCGGCTCGCCGAGCAGGCGATCGAGCTCGGCGTAGAGACCGCAGAGGTAGACCTCGCGGCGCAGGTCCTCCTCGTCGCCCGGATCGAGCAGGTGTTCGACCAGGCGCGCCCGCACGGCCATGCCGGTGCGCACGGCTTGCAGGTCGGCTTCGCCGCTGGCCTGGGCCAGTTGCTCCAGCAGCCAGTCCTGTACGTGTTTCAGGCCCCAGAGCTGCAGGCCGCGCTGCACGGTATCGATCTCGCCGCGCTGGCGTCCGGCGGCGGTGTTGACCTGCAGCAGAAAGCGGTAGCTGAGCACGGGGTCGGCGCAGAGCAGGGCTTCGATCCGGTCCCAGGACGCATCGGTGTCGATGGCGCGCACGGCGCGGCTGATGGCGGTGCGGTCGGGCTGGCGCGCGGCAGCTGCCAGCGTCTGCAGTGTGGAGGCGACCGGCCAGCCGGCTACGGCCCAGGCGTCGCGCTGGTCCAGCGCAGCGGCGGCCTGTGCCTGCTGTTCGGGCGCCAGCAGGATCTGTCCCGGCGGCAGCAGGCCGATGGCGTCGCTGCCTTCCATTCGGTAGAGCCCGGGGCGGCCCTGCTGCGGTGGCGCAACGTCGGGCCGGCCGGGCCAGACCAGGGGCAGGCCACGGGCCTGGGCCTGCAGTGCGCGTGGTCGCAGCACGGGATCGGCCGCGGCCTCGGGCGTGAGCGCGATCCAGGGACCGTCGCCGCGGCCGTGCACCAGCAGATCGAGCAGCAGGATGGGGTGTTGCACCGAGAGCAGCAGCTGCGGTGCGCGTACGGGCCAGAGCTCGGCCAGCGTGGCCAGCAGGTGGCGTGCATCGACACCGGTGGCCGCGGCCGGCGCGTCGACGCGCAGTTCGATGCCGGCGAGCTCGCGCCGGCGGTTCCACAGCAGGCGGTAGCCCAGGGTGAGGGTGGCCAGGACGGAATCAGTCATGGGGATGCGCGCACGGCGCTCAGGGGTTCAGGGCGGACCGGGCCGCCGGATCAGCTGATGTAGTTGAACAGCGAGAGACGCTGGATCTGGGCATAGGTCTGCAGTGCGGCGTTGTAGCCGAGCTGCTGGGTCTCGAACTGCGAGATGCCCTTGACCATGTCCATGTCCTCGGCGCGCGAACGGTCGGCTTCGAGCTGGATGGTCTTGTCTTCCTGGTTGCTGTCGATGATGTCGGCACGCTTGAGCAGTTCACCTGCCGTGCCGCGCGCGGACTGGATGCGGTCCATCGCGCTGTCGAGCTGGGACAGGGAGAGCGAGTTGTTCTGCGTGAACACATGGCCGTTGGGCTGGCCGTCGACCGCGGCGATGGCCGCATCGACCACGGCAAAGATGTCGGTGCGCGTGCTCGGCGTGATGGCCAGGGTGTCGCCGTCGGCGGGCACGCCGCGGGCCACGAAGGACAGGCCGTCGAAGGTGATGTCCTGGCCGTCCACATAAGGCTGGGCCGTGAGCACCGGCGTGGCCGTGGTGGTGTTGACCACGTCGTAGGTGGTCACAGGCGGCGTCACGGTACTGTCGACGTTGAAGGTGACGCTGTAGTTGTCACCGGTCAGCAGGCCGGGCGTGAGCACTCGGCCCGGATCGGTCCAGAGCTGGCCCGCGTTCGTGGCACCCAGGGCCATGTTGAACACGCCGTTGCCGGAGGGGACGTTCATGAACACGGCCTGCCCGTCCATGGCGGAGGGAATGTTCACCGGACCGCCGGATTTCTGTCCCGGGATGCCGTTGAAGACGACGCCGGTGGTCAGATCGACGAAGGGCGCGTTGGCGCTGGCGAGGCCGCCGAACAGCGGCACGCCATTGCTGTCCTGTTTGTTGGCATAAGTGAAAAGCTGGTCGCGCAGGCTGCGCATTTCCTGCGCCAGACTGCGCCGGTCCGCTGGTGTGAGCGTCGCGTCGCCTGCCTGCACGACCAGCTGGCGGATCTGCTGCATCAGCGACTGGGCATCGCCGAGGGTGGACTCGGCCAGGCTCATCGAGTTCTTCTGCAGGCTCAGGGCGCGCTGCTCGATCTCCACGCGGGTGATCCGGGTCTGCGCGCGCTCGGACTGGGCAGCACCCGTGGGGTCGTCGCTGGCGCGCAGCACTTTCTTGCCGGCGGAGAGTTTTTCCTGCAGTTCGGCCAGGCTGGCCTGCCGGTTCGTGATGTTGAGCAGGGTGCGGTCAAAGGCGTTGGCGGTACCGAGGCGCATGGTGGCTTCCTTCTGCGGCCTCAACGGCCGATACTGGCAAGCAAGGTGTCGAAGATGGTCTGCGCCACCTGCATCATCTTGCCCGAGGCCTGGTAGGCCTGCTGGAACTGGATCAGGCGCGCGGCTTCCTCGTCCAGGTTCACACCCTGGATGCTGGTGCGTTCCTTCTCGAGGTTGGAGGCGATGTCGGCCGAGACCGCCGCCGCCGACTGCGCGCTCAGGATGCGGGTGCCGATGACGGCAATGGCGCTCGCATAGCCATCCGTCAGCGGGCCGCCGTCGAACATGGCCAGGTCGCGCAGGTCGAGCATGGCCTGGGCATTGTCGGCGTTGAGCTGCGGGTAGGGGTTGACGTCCACCGCGTAGGTGTCACCAGGCTGTGGCACACCCTTGAGCGTCAGGGACCAGCTCCACTCGGTCGCGGGATCGAAGGGCAGGTTGGTCGTGCGGTCGTCGGCGCCGATGACCTGGCCGGGCACGTAGGTGTAGCGCTCGCCGGCCGGATGCGCCGCAATGGCGGCGGCGTAGGCCGGGCTGGCCGGGTCCAGCGGAGGCGGACCGTCCAGGGTGGCGACCAGGCCTGCATAGTTGGCGTCGTCGGAGCGGATGTACTGGCCGGTGCCAATAAAGCGCAGCGTCACGGCCGGCGCGGGCAGCGTGGTGGGAACCGCGTCCACCCGCAGGCCCTCCAGGGTCACGGTACCGGCGTTGTTGGCGCCGGCGATCGCGGTGATCGGGCTGGCCATGGCCAGGCCGCGTGGCGAGGCAAACGCGGTCGAGATGCTGCTGGCCGCATTGCTGAAGGGCTTGAGCACATAGCGGTCACCCGCGGCCGCCCCGGCGCTGATGGTGAGCTCCAGACCGTCAATCAGGACCGGGTTGGTCACGGCGGTGTCGAAGGCCACCTGGGTGCCGTCGGACTGCCGGGTGATGGTGCCCGTCGTCCCCGTGGCAAAGACCACGTCGTAATCTGTGGCCACGAAGGCGCTGACGCCTGAGGTCGGTGTGGTCTGGATGGCCAGGGACAGGGCGGCCGTGCCGGTGTTGTTGACGTGGGCCAGACCATCGGGCAGGGCGGGCAGGCTGAACAGCGGCGAGCCGGCATTGCCGTTGAGGTCGATGCCCAGGGCCTGCTGCTCGTTGAGCTTGGTGCCGATGGCCAGGGCCAGGCGGCCCAGCAGGTTGCGCGCTTCGAGCAGATCCTGGTTCTGGAAGCGCAGCATGCCGCTAACCTCGCCGCCGCCCAGGGTGTTCTCGTCCAGCAGCATGGGCGGGGCGCCCGCTACTGCGACGGCCAGCTTGGCCTTGGACAGGTCCGAGTACTTGTCCAACTGGATCGACACAGGCGAGACCGTGGTGCCCAGCACCAGGGCCTGGCTGCCGCCGATGAAGATGCCCAGGGTGCCGTCGTCGGCCGGGATCGTGGTGGTCTGGATGTACTTGTTCAGGTTGCGGATCAGCTGGTCGCGCTGGTCGAGCAGGTCGTTGGGCTGCTGACCGTTGCCCAGCGAGCGCGAGATGTCCTGGTTGGCCTTGGCGATCTGGCGGGCCAGGTCATTGATGGCGGTCGCGGCGGTCTTGAGCTCCTCGGTGTTGCCGATGCGCATCTGGTCCAGCTGCAGGTACATCTGGTTGAAGCGCGAGGCCATCTCGTCGGCGCGCGTCAGCGCCACCGAGCGCGCTGTCAGGTCCGTCGGCGCGCTCACGATGTCGCTGAACGCGTTCATGAAGTCGCTGATCGTGGCGCCCAGGCCGTTGCTGCCGACCTTGAAATAGGTCTCGAGCTGGTTGAGCTTGTTCAGGCGTGTCGTGTCCGCGGTGGACACGGCCTGCGCGGAGGCGGCCTGGCGGTTCAGGAAATCGTTGTAGCTGCGCGTGACCGTGAGCACGTCCACGCCCTTGCCGAAATAGCCGCTGCCCGTGTACTGGCCCTGGATGTTCTGCAGCACCACCTGCTGGCGCGAATAGCCGGGTGTGTTGACGTTGGCAATGTTGTTGCTGACGGTCTGCAGTGCGGCCTGGTTGGCGTTCAGCGCCAGCACGCCGATGTTGAGGATGCTGCTCATGACAGTTTCCCTGCGTCAGAGGCACGCTGCAGCTGCAGCGTGGTGTTGATGGCGCGGCTCAGCTTGTCCGCGTAGTCGGGGTCGGTGGCATAGCCGCCGTCCTGCAGGCCCTGGGCCCAGCCCTGCACGGTGCCGGCCTGCTCGCGGGCCTGGGCGTAGCGCGGGCTGTTGCCGACCAGGCGGGCGAAGTCGCGGTAGGACTCGGCGTAGGAGTCGTAGGCGCGGAAGCGCCCCACGGTCTTCTGGGCCACACCGTCCACGTATTCGGTGGTGGTGACCTCGGCGACCTTGCCCTTCCAGTCACCGGTGGCCTTGATGCCGAAGAGGTTGTGCGAGGGGCTGCCGTCCTTCATGAGGATCTCGCGCCGGCCCCAGCCGCTCTCGTGCCCGGCCTGGCCCAGCAGATAGCTGGCCGGCAGGCCGCTCGTGCGTTCGATGTCCTGCGCGGTGGCAGCGTGCTGCTGCACGAAGCGGCGCGCCGCGTCGGACACGGGCACGGCCGGTGCGGCGCTGCTCTTGTCGATGCGGGTCGGGTCCGGGCGGCCGGCATCCTTGAGCCCCATCTGCTGCATCAGCTGTTTGGCGATGGTCTCGGCCAGGCCGCCGGGCAGGCCGGCCATCTGCACCGCGAACTGCTGGTCCAGCAGGTCGGTGCCCAGGTTCTCGGTCGGGCTCTCGAACATGCCGCTCTTCATCGAGGCGTTGGCCTCGCGCATGCTCTTGAGCAGCTCGCGCATGAACAGGGCCTCGAACTGCTTGGCCGTCTCCTTGATCGCTTCGGGCGTGGCCTGGCCGGCCTGGTATTTCAGGCGGTTCAGGCTGGACGCATCGGCGGCCAGGGCCTGCTGGGTGGAAAGCAGGTTCGAAGCGTTCATGTCAGATGACCTCGAGCTCCGCGTTGAGCGCGCCCGCGGCCTTGATGGCCTGCAAGATGGCCAGCAGGTCCTGCGGCGTGGCGCCCAGGGTGTTGAGCGCGCGCACCACGTCGGCCAGCCTGGGGGCGGCGGGCAGCTGGATCAGCATGCCCGGCTCCTGCCGTACCTCGATGGTGGCCTGCTCGGTCACCACGGTCTGGCCGCCGGACAGCGGGCCGGGCTGGCTGATCACCGGCGTGGCGCTGATGCTGATTGAGAGGTTGCCGTGCGCGATCGCGCAGGGGCCCAGGGTCACGGCCTGGTTGAGCACGATGGAGCCGGTGCGCGAGTTGATCACCACCTTGGCGGCGGGCACGGAGTTCTCCAGCGGCAGCTCCTCGAGCTCGGCGAGGAAATTGATGCGGTCGTTGGGCGTGGTGGGCGCGCGCACGTCCACGGTGCGGCCGTCGAGCGCGCGGGCCACGCCGTCGCCGAAGCGGGTGTTGATGGCACCGGCCACGCGTCGCGCGGTCTGGAAGTCGCTCGCGTCCAGGCTCAGGCGCACGCTCTCGCCTTCGAGCAGGGGTGTGGGCACGGCGCGCTCGATCTGCGCGCCGGCCGGGATGCGGCCCGCGGTCAGGTGGTTGATCTGCACGCGGCTGCCGCCCGCCGAGGCGCCAGCGCCGGCGATCACCAGGCTGCCCTGCGCCAGAGCGTAAACCTGGCCATCGGCGCCGCGCAGCGGCGTGGCCACCAGGGTGCCGCCCTTGAGCGACTTGGCATTGCCCAGCGAGGAGACGGTGACGTCCATGGCCTGGCCCGGGCGGGCGAAGGCCGGCAGCTGCGCCGTAACCAGCACGGCGGCGACGTTCTTGAGCTGCAGGCGCGAGGCCAGCTCGGGCGCCAGCGTGATGCCCATCTGCTGCAGGTAGTTGCTCAGCGTCTGCGTGGTGTAGGGCATCTGCGTGGTCTGGTCGCCCGTGCCGTCCAGGCCGATGACCAGGCCGAAGCCCGTGAGCTGGTTGCTGCGCACGCCTTCGATGGCGGCCACTTCCTTGATGCGCGCGGCCTGGACCGGCGCGAGCGCCAGCAGGCCCAGCAGCAGGGCCGTGGTGCAGCGGGCGAGCAGGGAGGTGTTCATGGTGCGGGCCTCAAGTTCTGGCGTGGCGGGTCGAAGTAGTCGGTAAGGGTGAAGTCGGGCTTCAGAACGGCGAGACGTTCATGAAAAAGCGCGTGAGCCAGCCCACGGTCTGGGCCTCGTACTGCGGGCCGCGCCCCCTCGATTCCACCCGCACATTGGCCACGGCGCTGGAATTGACGATGTTGCCGGGCAGGATGGCCAGCGGGTCGATGGTGCCCGTGAAGCGCAGCACGTCCACGTTGTGGTTCAGACCGATCTGCTTCTCGCCCACCACCAGCAGGTGTCCGTTGGGCAGCAGCTCGGCCACCGAGGCCGTGATCGTCCCCGCGAAGGTGTTGGCCGCCTCGGTGCCGCCCGCGCCGGAGAAGTCCACGTCGCTGCCGGCGCCGATGCGCAGGCGGTTTTCGGCCGCCGTGCCCGGGAACTTCAGGCCCGGGATGGCGGTGATGCTGCCTTCGATGCTGCTGCTGCGGTTGGCCGTGGAGCTGGACTTCTGGCTGGCCGTGACGTTCTCGACGATGCGGATGGTCACGATGTCGCCGACCTGGCGCGCGCGCCGGTCCTCGAAGCTCGCGCGGTAGGTCGTGGGCTGGAACAGGCTGCCCGTGGGCAGGCGCGAGGCCGGCTGGGCCGGCTGCTGCGCCAGCGTGGGCGTGGCAAAGTCCACCTGCGCGGGCTTGGGGGTGCCGGCGCAGCCTGCCAGCACCGCACAGCCCAGGAGAAGGGTGAGGTGTTTCATCACAGTTGCCCCAGCTTCTGCAGCATCTGGTCCGAGGTCTGGATGGCCTTGGAATTCATCTCGTAGGCGCGCTGGACCTGGATCATGGTCACCAGTTCCTGCACCACGTTGACGTTGGAGGTTTCGAGAAAGCCCTGCATGAGCTGGCCCAGACCGTTGGTGCCCGGCGTGCCCGTGTTGGGCTGCCCCGAGGCGGCGGTTTCGGCGTAGAGGTTCTGGCCGCGCGGGTCCAGCCCCGCGGGGTTGATGAAGCTGGCCAGCGCGATGGTGCCGATGGGCTGCGGCGCGACCTGGCCGGGGATGGTGGCCGTGACGTTGCCGTCGGCCGAGATCGAGATGTTGGTGGCGTTGGCCGGCACGGTGATGCCGTTGGCCACGGGCAGGCCGTTGCTGGTGACGATCTGGCCCTGCGCGTTGACCTGGAAGGCGCCGTCGCGCGTGTAGTTGATCGTGCCGTCGGGCATGGTGATCTGGAAGAAGCCGTTGCCCTGGATGGCCACGTCCAGGCCATTGCCCGACTGCTGCAGGCTGCCCTGCGTGAAGTTGCGGCTGGTGGCCACGGTGCGCACGCCCAGGCCCACCTGCAGGCCCGTGGGCAGCTGCGACTGCTCGGACGTGGCCGAGCCCGACTGGCGCAGGTTCTGGTAGATCAGGTCCTCGAACACGGCGTGCGCGCGCTTGAAGCCGTTGGTCGACGAGTTGGCCAGGTTGTTCGAGATGACGTCCAGCTGCATCTGCTGGGCTTCCATGCCGGTCTTGGCGATCCAGAGGGAATTGAACATGGCGGTTTCCTGGGAAAGAGGGCGCGTCAGCCCTGCAGGCTGAGCAGCTGGCCGGCGGAGCGGTCGTTGGATTCGGCGGTCTGCAGCAGACGCATCTGCTGCTCGAACTGCCGGGCGGTCTGGATCATGCCCACCATGGTCTCCACGGCGTTCACGTTGGAGCCTTCGAGCACACCGGTCATCATGCGGGCGTTGCCGTCGTTGGGTAGCGGGTTGCCCGAGGCCGGACGGAACAGGCCGTCGACGCCGCGCTTGAGCGGATCGTCCGGTGTGGGCGTGGCCAGCTTGAGGCGCCCCACCACATTGGAGGGCTGGTTGCCAGTCTTGGCGCTGATGGTGCCGTCAAAGCCCAGGCTGATCACCGAGTCGCGTGGCAGTTCGATAGGTGCGCCCCCGTCGGACAGAACCGGCAGGCCGCTGCTGGTCTGCAGTACGCCGGTGGCCGAGACCTCGAAGCCGCCGTTGCGCGTGTAGGCCTCGGTGCCGTCCAGGCTCTGCACGGCGAACCAGTTGTTGCCCTGGGGCATGGCGTCGAGGTCGCGACCGGTGCGCATGGCCGGGCCGGGCGCACTGCGGTGGCCGGCCGTGGCTTCGAGGGCCAGCACGCGCGTGGTGGCGCCGTCGCCGCGCAGGGGCACGGCGCGGTAGGTCGAGAGTTCGGCGCGAAAGCCGTTGGTGCCGACGTTGGCCAGGTTGTGGGACAGCACCGACTGCCGGTGCGCCGCGGCATTGGCCCCGGTCATCGCGGTGTAGATCA
>JAIERT010000263.1 GCA_019746735.1 Burkholderiaceae bacterium
AGGTCAGCTTCTCCCTGCCCCGCAGCCGCGAGGCCGAAAGCGAGGCCGATCTGATCGGTGTGGAGCTGGCCGCCCGGGCCGGTTACGACCCCCGTGCCGCTATCACCTTGTGGCAGAAGATGAACGGCCTGGGTGGCGCTCGCCCGCCCGAGTTCCTCAGCACCCATCCCTCACCGTCTTCGCGCCAGGAGGAGCTGGCACGCATGAGCGAGTTGGTGATGCCGCTGTACGAGGAAAGTCGCCGTCGTTGACGGCTCAGGGGCCCGCGTAGCGCAGCAACGCGGCCACGGCAAGCGCGCAGAGCAGGAGCAGCACGAGCGCCAGCAGACGGCTGCGGACGTCGTCGCGCGCAGCTTCGACCGCTTCGGGCAGCAGCTTGTCACCACTGATCATGGGCAGGATGAGATTCTGCCCCCGGCCCCAGAGATACCAGAGGACGGCCGCAATGTGCAGCCCCACCAGCCCGATCAGCACCCATTGCCCGACCGCACGGTGATACCAGCTGGCCGCGCTGACCCACGCCCCGGGAACAAGATGGGTGAGCGGCCCCGCGGAAGCAATCTCGTCGTCACTGACCAGGCCGGTGGCCACCTGGGCAAGCAGCAAGACCAGCAGCGCAAACACCGAGAGCGCCCCCGTCGGGCTGTGTCCGATGGCATGGGCGGGATCGCCCTGGCCGCGCAGATAGCGCCAGAGGCTGCCCGGAGCGTAGAGAAAGCTGGCGAAGCGCGACCAGCGCCCGCCCAGCAGACCCCAGAGCACGCGAAACAGCAGCAGCGCGAGCATGGCGTAGCCCAGCCGGAAATGCCAGTCCATCAAGTCCAGCTTGGCGCTGGCGACGAGGCCGATCACGCACAGGGCGAGCAACCAGTGAAAGAGGCGGGTCGGCAGATCCCAGATCCGGATGCGGTGTGGCATGGTCGTCCTCGCGAACTTGGTACAGACGGGGTGGTGCTTGGTATTTTCCCTGAGAAGGCGCAACCGGGCGAACTTTCCGCGCCGCGCGCCGCTCACAGCAAGGGGAACCTTCCCGTCAACCAGCAAAGGACCGCCCGATGAAAACAATCAGTATCCTGCTCGTGGCAGCTGCCAGCCTGAGCTTCAGCAGCCTGGCCTCGGCCCAGTTCGCCAAACCCGACGACGCCATCAAGTACCGAAAAAACGCGCTCTTCGTGATGCAGCAGCATTTCGCCCGTGTCGGGGCCATGGCCAGCGGCAGGGTGCCTTTCGACGCCAAGGTGGCTGCGGACAATGCCGCCATTGCGGAGAGCATGTCGCGCCTGCCTTGGGCGGCCTTCGGCGAGGGCACCGACAAGGGCGACACCAAGGCCAAGCCCGAGATCTGGATGGAGCAGGCCAAGTTCAAGGCGGCGTCCGAGAAGATGCAGGCCGAGATGAGCAAGCTGGCCGCTGCGACCAAGACCGGCAATCTGGACAGCGTGAAGGCGGCCTTCCAGGCCACCTCGGGCAGCTGCAAGGCCTGCCACGACGACTTCCGTCAATAAGCGCACGGATTCTGCTTCCACGACAAAGCGGCCCCGCGGGGCCGCTTTGTCATGCGGAGCGCCGGATCAGGCTTGAGCGAGCAGCTCCTCGATCAGCCGATGCAGCTCTGCAAAATCGGGCTCGCCCACATAGCGCTTGACGATCTCGCCACGCTTGTTGACCAGATAGGTGGTCGGGGTCAGGCGGACATCGCCCCAGGCCTGGGCCACAGCGCCAGTGTTGTCGATCGCCACCTTGAAGGGCAGCTTGCGCGTCTGGCTGAAGTTCACGACATAGCTGGGCGGGTCGTAGCTCATCGCCACGGCCACGGTGTCGTAGCCGCGCTCGCGGTACTTGTCATAGGTGGCCATGAGCTGGGGCATCTCGGCCACGCAGCTGGTGCAGCTGGTGGCCCAGAAGTTCACCAGCACGACCTTGCCGCGGAACTGGCTGGTGCTCTGCTTGCTACCGTCGAGCAGCACGAAGGCGGTTTCAGGGGCCGGACCGAAGCCGGGGCTGCGCAGCAGCAGCCAGGCGGCCACGGCGAGCACCGCGACTGCGGCAAGATAGAGGGGGCGTTTCATCGCGGAAGGCAAGGACATCATGGATCGACGCAAGTTTAATGGGCTTGGAGCGGGCTGGCTGGCCGGAGTTCCCGCGCTGTGGCCGCGGGACGCATCGGCCCTCAATCTGGCCGACCTGAGCCAGGGTGAAGCCGTTCAGGGGCTCAAGAGCGCGCTGGAGCGCGGGACCCGCACGGCCATCGCCGAGCTCGGCCGGCCCGATGGCTTTCTGGGTCGCGAGCCGATCCGGATTCCCCTGCCCCGGCGCCTGCAGGAGCACGAAAAACTGCTGCGCCGCCTGGGCCAGGGGCGGCGCCTCGATGAGCTGGTCACGACCATGAACCGGGCCGCCGAGGCGGCCGTGCCCCAGGCCCAGGAGCTCATGCTGGGTGCGGTGCGCAACATGACGGTGGAGGACGGCAAGCAGATCCTGCGCGGGGGTGACACGTCGGTCACCACCTTCTTTGCCGACAAGACCCGTGTGCCGCTGGGGCAGAAGTTCCTGCCCGTGGTCAGCGAGACCACGGCGCGGCTGAACCTGGCCGCGCAATACAACCGGCTGGTCGGCAAGGCAAGCGATCTCGGCCTGTTGCGGCGCGAGGAAGCGACGATCGAACAGTATGTGACGGCCAAGGCGCTCGACGGGCTCTACTTCATGATCGGGGAAGAAGAGCGCAAGATCCGCAAAGATCCGGTCGGGACCGGCAGCGCCCTGCTCAGCAAGGTGTTTGGCGCGCTCAGGTAGCGATAATCGCCGCATGGCACGACACCGATTCGCACTGTTATGGCTCACGCTCGCGCTGGTGGCCTGCAGCCCCAGCCTCAACTGGCGCGAAGTGCGCCCGGGCGGCGGCGAACTCAAGGCGCTGCTGCCTTGCAAGCCGGACCAGGCCACGCGGCGGCAGAGTCTGGCTGGCTACGAGCTGGATCTCACCATGCTGGGCTGTGAGGCCAGCGGCGGGCTGTATGCGATCTCGGTGGTGGAGCTGGGCAGCCCTCAGCAGGCGCATCCGGTCCAGGCCCAGTGGCAGACCAACCTGCTGGCCACGATGCAGGCCCAGGGCGCGCAACGCCAGCCTTTTTCGATCCGTGGCGCGAACGCCCAGCCCGAGGCCGTGCAGCTCCAGGCCGTGGGGCGCAGTCCCGAAGGGCGTGCGCTCACCGTGCAGGCCGTCTGGTTCACGCGCGGCAACCGGCTTTACCATGCAGTGCTCTATGCCGAGCGACTCACCCCCGAGATGAGCGAGCCCTTCTTCGGCGGCATGGAGCTGCCGTGAGCGGTGTGCTCGGACGGCGCACGGCCGTCATCGTCTTTCTGGTTTTCGCCTTTGCCTACTTCTTCTCGGCCCTGGTGCGATCGGTCACGGCCACGCTGTCTCCGCAGCTGACGGCCGAATTCTCGCTCAACGCACGGGACCTCGGGCTGCTGGCCGGCGGCTACTTCCTCGGTTTTGCTGCGCTGCAGCTGCCGCTGGGGCAATGGCTGGACCGCCATGGACCGCGCAATGTGATTCTCGGCTTTCTTGCCGTGGCGGTCGGGGGCTGCGCCGCGTTCGCGCTGTCCCAGGGTTTCACGGGCCTGCTGCTGGCGCGTGTGCTCTGTGGCGTGGGCCTGGGCGCCTGTCTGATGGCGCCGCTCACGGGCTACCGGCGCTGGCTCGATCCCGTGAGCCAGCTGCGCGCCAATTCCTGGATGCTGATGACCGGCTCGATGGGCATGGTCGCGTCCACGCTGCCCGTGCAATGGCTGCTGCCGCAGTTCGGCTGGCGTCCGATCTTCTGGGGCCTGGCCGCGCTGCTGCTGCTGGCCATGCTGCTGATCGCCTGGCGCGTGCCGGGCTGGACGCGACCGGCCGACGCCGACGCCCCTGCTGCGCCTAGCAGCTATGCCGAGGTCTGGCGCCATCCCTACTTCCGCCGCCTGACGCCGGTGGGCTTCTTCAACTACGGCGGCATGGTGGCCATCCAGACACTCTGGGCCGTGCCCTGGATGGTGCACGTCGGCGGCTACACGCCGGTGCAGGCCGCCACCAATCTGTTCTGGATCAACGTGGCCATGCTGTGCACCTTCTGGTCCTGGGGCCTGCTGGTACCGCGTCTGACGCAGCGCGGCGTGCATGCCAACCAGCTGATCGCCTGGGGCACGCCGCTGAGCCTGCTGGTGCTCGGGACCATCGTCTTTCTGGGTGAGCGCTGGGCGGGCTATTCGGGCTGGCTCTGGGCCCTGTTCTGCGTCAGCTCGACCTTTCTGTCGCTGGCCCAGCCGGCCGTGGCCATGGCCTTCCCCAGCGCGCTGGCCGGGCGGGCGCTCTCGGCCTACAACCTGGTCATCTTCGCCGGTGTCTTCGTCGTGCAGTGGGGCATTGGCCTGCTGATCGACGCACTGGAAGCCCTGGGCTGGAGCACCGGCGGCGCCTTCCGCGGTGCCCTGGCTGTCTTCCTGCTGCTCAACCTGGCCTCCTATGCCTACTTCGTGGCGGCGAAGCGGCCATAATCTGCACAGCATGAACGGCATCGTCATCATCGCCCACGCGCCCCTGGCCAGCGCACTGCGCCAGTGCGTGGCCCATGTCTTTCCGGACCGGGTCGAGGGCGTGCAGGCCGTGGACGTGCAGGCCCAGGCCAGCGCCGAGCAAAGCCTGGCCCAGGCCCAGGAGGCGGCCCGGCACTTTGGCGCCGCCCCCCTGCTGCTGCTGACCGATGTGCTGGGGGCCACCCCCAGCAACGTGGCGCGCCAGCTGCTGGCGGGCCGCCCGGCGCAGTTGCTGGCCGGCGTGAACCTGCCCATGCTGCTGCGCGCCGTCACCTACCAGCACGAGCCGCTGGAAGCACTGACCGCGCGCGCCCTGCAGGGCGGCACGCAGGGCGTGCAGCAGGTGGCGGGCGCGTGAAACGACAGTCATGGGGAATGAAGAAATGATCAAGGCCAGTGCCACCATCAGCAACAAGCTCGGGCTGCATGCCCGGGCCTCGGCCAAGCTCACCAAGCTGGCGGGCAGCTATCCCTGCGAGATCTTTCTGGCGCGCGGCGAGCGGCGCGTCAACGCCAAGAGCATCATGGGCGTGATGATGCTGGCCGCCGGACTGGGCAGCGCGATCGAGATCGAAGCCCAGGGCGACAAGTCCCAGGAAGCGATCGACGCGCTGCTCGCGCTGATCAACGACAAGTTCGGCGAAGGCGAGTGATATGACCCCCACGGTCACCCACTGCGTGTGGTTCCCTGCCCCCCGAGGGGGCCGCGTTTCGCCCGCACGCGCCAAGCGCGGGCTAGGCCGCGCGGGCGGCCCGGCGGCGAAACAGGCGAGGAGTTCGCCATGACGTTCTCCATCCACGGACTCGCGGTCGCGCGCGGCATCGCCATCGGGCGGGCCGTGCTGGTGGCCAGCAGCCGCGTGGATGTGGCGCATTACTTCATCGAGCCGGGTCAGGTGGAGCAGGAGATCGAGCGCGTGAAACGCGGGCGCGATGCCGTGGTGGACGAACTGCACCGCCTGCAGCAAACCATCTCGCAGCTTGGCCCCAAGGATGCACCACATGAGCTCCGGGCCCTGCTGGATGTGCACCTGATGCTGCTGCAGGACGAGGAGATGGTGGGTGGCGTCAAGCACTGGATCCGTGACCGCCTCTACAACGCCGAATGGGCGCTGACCACCCAGCTGGAAGTGGTGGCGCGCCAGTTCGACGAGATGGAGGACGAGTACCTGCGCGAGCGCAAGGCCGATCTGGAGCAGATCACCGAGAAGGTGCTGCGTGCCATGCAGGGGCAGAGCACGACGTCGGTCCTGCCGGTCGTGGTGGCGCGCAAGACGGCCACGGCCGAGCTGCAGCTGGAGGACACCGACACGCCGCTGGTGCTGATCGCACACGAGATTTCGCCCTCGGACATGCTGCAGTTCAAGCAGGGCCTGTTCGCCGGTTTCGTGACCGATGTCGGTGGCAAGACCTCGCACACGGCCATCGTGGCACGCAGCATGGACATCCCGGCCGTGGTGGGCGCACGCACGGCCAGCCAGCTGGTGCGCCAGGACGACTGGGTGATCATCGACGGCAATGCCGGCGTCGTCATCGTCGACCCCTCGCCCATCATCCTGGCCGAGTACCAGTACAAGCAGCGCCAGCTCGAGCTCGAGCGCAGCCGTCTGGCCCGCCTGCTCAAGACGCCCGCGGTCACGCTGGACGGCGAGAAGGTCGAGTTGCTGGCCAATATCGAGATGCCCGAGGACGCGCTGGGCGCCATGAAGGCCGGCGCCGCCGGGGTGGGCCTGTTCCGCAGCGAGTTCCTGTTCATGGGCCGGCATGGCCGTCTGCCCGATGAGGATGAGCAGTACCGAGCCTACCGCCGTGCGGTCGAGGGCATGGGCGGCCTGCCCGTGACCATCCGCACGGTGGACATCGGCGCCGACAAGCCCATGGACAGCACGGTGATCGAGGGCAGCCACCTGAACCCGGCGCTGGGGCTGCGCGCTATCCGCTGGAGCCTGGCCGACCCGGCCATGTTCCTCACGCAGCTGCGCGCCATCCTGCGTGCGGCGGCACACGGCCCGGTCAAGATGCTGATCCCCATGCTGGCGCACCTCAGCGAGATCCGCCAGACCGTGGCGCTGGTGGAGCAGGCACGGGCCGAGCTGCAGCGCGAGGGCGCTTCCTTTGGTTCCGTGACCCTGGGCGCCATGATCGAGATCCCTGCCGCAGCGCTGATGCTCAAGACCTTTCTCAAGCATTTCGACTACCTCTCGCTGGGCACCAACGACCTGATCCAGTACACCCTGGCCATCGACCGTGCCGACGAGTCGGTGGCGCACCTCTATGACCCCTTGCACCCGGCGGTGCTGCGTCTGGTGAGCGACACCATCGCCGAATGCCGGGCCCAGGGCAAGGAGGTCAGTGTCTGCGGCGAGATGGCGGGCGACGTGGCCATGACGCGCCTGCTGCTGGGCCTGGGCCTGCGCAGCTTCTCCATGCATCCGGCGCAGATCCTCGCCGTCAAGCAGGAGGTGCTGCGCGCGGACGCGGGCAAGCTGACGCCCTGGGCACGGCAGGTGCTCGAAGCCGACGAGCCGGCTTCGGTGATGGGCGCGCTTTAAGCGCTGGGGGACAGACCCGCCGCGTGGGCCTGCTGGTCCGCGTGGTAGCTGGAGCGCACCATGGCGCCCACGGCCGCGTGCGTGAAGCCCATCTTGTAGGCCTCTGCCTCAAACATCTTGAAGGTGTCGGGGTGCACGTAGCGCTTGACGGGCAGGTGCGAGTTCGAGGGCGCGAGGTACTGGCCGATGGTCAGCATCTCGATGTTGTGGGCGCGCATGTCGCGCATGGTGTCGAGGATTTCCTCGTCGGTCTCGCCCAGGCCCACCATCAGGCCGCTCTTGGTCGGCACGTTCGGGAACAGGGCCTTGAACTTCTTGAGCAGGTTGAGCGAGAACTGGTAGTCGCTGCCCGGACGGGCCTGCTTGTACAGGCGCGGCACGGTTTCCATGTTGTGGTTCATCACGTCCGGCGGCGCGGCCTTGAGGATCTCGAGGGCGCGGTCGTCGCGGCCGCGGAAGTCGGGCACCAGCACCTCGATCTGGGTCTGGGGCGAGAGTTCGCGCGTCTGGCGGATGCAGTCGACGAAGTGGCCAGCGCCGCCGTCACGCAGGTCGTCGCGGTCCACGCTGGTGATCACCACATACTTGAGCTTGAGCGCGGCGATGGTCTTGGCCAGGTTGGCGGGCTCGTTAACGTCCAGCGGGTCGGGGCGGCCGTGGCCCACGTCGCAGAAGGGGCAGCGGCGCGTGCACTTGTCGCCCATGATCATGAAGGTCGCCGTGCCCTTGCCGAAGCATTCGCCGATATTGGGGCAGCTGGCTTCTTCGCAGACGGTGTGCAGCTTGTGCTCGCGCAGGATGTCCTTGATCTCGTAGAAGCGGGTGCTGGGCGAGCCGGCCTTGACGCGGATCCAGTCGGGCTTCTTGAGCACCTCACCCGCTTCCACCTTGACCGGGATACGCGAGAGCTTGGCCGCGGCCTTCTGCTTGGCGCTGGGATCGTAGGTTTCGACGCTCTGCGCGTCGCGCACGGTGGTGGGGCTGCTCATGGCGGTGCCTTCAGGGCTGGAGGTGGTTCTGGAGCTTGTGGCTCAACACGTGGGCCACGTCGGCCCAATCGGCGGATACCCCGATTGTAGAAAGGTCCACGCTTTGCAGCCCGGCATAGCCGCAGGGGTTGATCCGCAAGTAGGGTTCCAGGTCCATGGCCACGTTCAGCGCCACGCCGTGGTAGGTGCAGTTGCGGCTGACCTTGATGCCCAGGGCCGCGATCTTGCCCAGGCCCGTGAAATCGGGCGTGCCGCCGGCCGCGCCTCTCTGGGGACGTTGCGGCAGCGGGGTGTGGCTGCGCGGATCGTCCAGGCGCACGTAGATGCCGGGCGCGCCGGCCACGCGGTGGCCGGTGACGCCATAGTGGTCCAGGGTGCGGATCACAGCCTCTTCGATGCGGTAGACGTATTCCTTGACGAAGTAGCCCGCACGCTTGAGATCGATCAGGGGGTAGGCCACGACCTGGCCCGGCCCGTGATACGTGACCTGGCCGCCGCGGTTGGTGGCGATCACCGGGATGTCGCCCGGCATCAGCAGGTGGTCGGCCTGGCCGGCCAGGCCCTGCGTGAACACGGGCGGGTGTTCGCAGACCCACAGCGCGTCAGGTGTGTCGGCCGTGCGCGCGGCCGTGTAGTCCTGCATGGCCTTGTAGGTAGGCAGGTATTCCACATGGCCTAAGAGGTTCACATCCATTCAGAGTCCTGTAGGCGCCAGGCGTTTGCGTGGGGGCACTCGCGGAACTGGCTTTGCCAGGCCGCTGAGTGCGTCCCCTCCGCGCAGCAGGAGGGGGTGGCGCAGAGAACGAAGGGAGCGGAGTCTGGGGGAGGCATCACTAAAGCACGACCTTGACCATGGGGTGCGTGGACAGGGTGCGGTAGAGCTCGTCCAGCTGGGCACGGCTGGTGGCGTTGATGGTGATGGTCACACCCAGGTAGTTGCCGCCCTTGCTCTCGCGCAGCTCGATGGTGGCGGCGTCGAAGTCCGGATCGAACTCGCGGGCCACCATGGTGACGGCGTGCACAAAGCCCTCGGCCTTGGCGCCCATGACCTTGATGGGGAAGCGGCAGGGATACTCGATCAGCGTGTCGGCGCGCGAGGGATCGGACGGTGGGCTGGGGGGCTGGTTCATAGGGGCGGACGGCGCAGACGCGCCTGCAGTTTGGCGGCCTGGTAGCCGGCGTAGAGGAGGTCGTAGACCGTGCCGGGCTGGCCGTCCCCCACGGCCTCGCCGTCGATACGGGTGACGGGCAGCACCTCTTTGGTGGAGGAGCTCAGCAGGACTTCATCGGCGGCCAGCACTTCGGCGCGTGAAATGCGGCGCAGCGCCATCGGAATGCCCTGCACCTGGCAGATTTCCTCCAGCAGGGCGTAGCGTATGCCTTCGAGTACCAGATGATCCCTGGGCGGACCGAGCAGCACGCCGCCCTTCACGATCCAGACATTGCTGGCGGCGGCTTCGCTGAGCCAGCCGTCGCGGAACAGGATGGTCTCGTCGGCACCGGCGTCCACGCTGATCTGGCGCGCCATCACGCCGCCCAGCAGGCTGGTGCTCTTGATGTGGGCCTTCTGCCAACGGAAGTCGTCGGCCGTCACGCAGGCCACGCCTTGCGCGCGCTGGGCTGTCGTGGGCTGCTTCATCAGGTTGGTCATCGCGAACACGGTGGGCGTGAGGCCGGGCAGCATGGCGTGCTCGCGCAGGGCTACCCCGCGGGTCACTTGCAGGTAGACCATCTGGTCGACCTTCTCCGGATCGGGGGCGCCACTGTCCTTGGCATAGGCCGCCATCAGACGTGCAGCGATCTCGTGCCACTGGGCGCGCGTGTGCGGGTTGGGGATGCGCAGCTCGGCCAGGCTGCGCTCCAGCCGGGCCATGTGCTGCTCGAAGCGGAACAGGCAGCTGCCGTAGGCCGGGATCACCTCGTAGACGCCGTCGCCGAAGATGAAGCCTCGGTCCATGACGCTGACCTTGGCTTCGGGCAGGACCGTGTAGTCCCCGTTGAGATAGCAGGGCAGGCGGGGCAGGTCGGCGTAGGACATAGGCTCAGGCCAGGAAGGTGATGGCGGCCACCGCCAGCCAGCCCAGCGCGAAGTTGACGCTCACCCATTGGGCGATCGCCTTGGCGCGGCCCGCGGCGGCGGGCCAGTCGGCAGCGGCCACGGCCTGCTGCAGGCGGCGCCAGGGCGAGAAATAGAGGTGGCCGAAGATCAGGAACATCAGCACGCCGATGCCGCTCATCAGATGCCAGCCCAGCGGCGCGACCTGGGCATCGGCATGCCCGTACATATAGGCGCCGCTGAGCAGCAGCACCCCGATGGCGGCCCAGACCGCCGCGAAGAAGCGGCGCAAGACCGTGACCAGCAGCTTCAGGCGTTGCGGGGGCGCCTCCAGGATGGGCAGGCTGGGGCGCAGGGCCAGCAGCATGAAGCTCATGCCGCCGAGCCAGACGATGGCTGCGACCAGATGGAAGAACTTGAAGAAGGTGTACATGGATACAGTGTCGGGCCGCCGCGGCGGCGGCCCTGGGCAGAATGCGGCTTGTCCCGGGGCAGGGGTCGGGTTTACACCGGGAGCCCGCCGATTTAAATCTATAATCAGCGGCTTTGCAAAAGTTTAAGGCAGACGCCGGGGCCGCACGACATGACGCATGAAATGCCCTCCCGGCCGAAATCGGCTTTTGTGGACGACGAAGATGAGGCGGCGCAAGCCGAATTCAAGCCGCTGAGTGCCGAAGAGGCGCGCCAGTGGCGCGAGCAGCATCCGGCGCCGTCTCCCTGGCGCATCGTGGCCTGGCAGGCGGCGGCCGGAGGTCTGGTGGCAGGGTTGACCTGGCTGGTGAGCGGCCGGGACGCGCTGGCCGGCTCCGTCTTGTACGGGGTGCTGGCGGTGGTGCTGCCTGCAAGTGTGTTGGCGCGGGCGATGTCCCGGCGGTCTGGAGCGGCAGCGGCTGCTCTGGCAGGATTTTTTGTGTGGGAACTGGTCAAGATAGTTTTGACCGTGGCGATGCTAGTGGCGGCGCCCAAAGTGGTTCCCGGGCTGAGCTGGCCGGCTATGCTGGCGGGCTTTGTGGTGGCGATGAAGGTGTACTGGGTGGCCATGTGGCTGCATCCGGCGCGCCGCAGGTCGCCAGCCAAGAATTTGAATTGAAGTATTGGTGATTTATGTCTTCTGAAGCACAGGGCCCGAAGGCCGGCGAGTACATCGTCCACCACCTGCAACATCTGCAGAAGGATTTTTCCTTCAACAGCGTGAAGCAGACCAGCATCGTGGACTTTGGCATCTACAACCTGGACTCCGTGTTTTTCTCGGTGCTGCTGGGTGTGATCGGCTGCTTCGTCCTGTGGCTGGCCGCGCGCAAGGCGACGGCCGGCGTGCCGGGCCGTTTCCAGGCCGCGGTCGAGATCCTGGTCGAGATGGTGGAAAACCAGGCCAAGGGCGTGATCCACAACGCCAACAGCCGCAAGGTCATCGCCCCGCTGGCCCTGACGGTGTTCGTCTGGATCTTCCTGATGAACTTCATGGACATGCTGCCGGTCGACGCCATCCCCCTGCTGTGGCACAGCGCCGGTCCGGCGATGGGCTTCAAGGACTACATGCGGGTCGTCCCCACGGCCGACCTCTCCACCACGCTGGGCCTGTCGTGCTCGGTGCTGCTGGTCTGCCTGTTCTACAACATCAAGATCAAGGGTCTGGGCGGCTGGGCCCATGAGCTCATCGCTGCGCCTTTCGGCGACCACTGGGCCCTGTACCCGATCAACTTCCTGATGCAGGTCATCGAGTACGTCGCCAAGACCGTCTCGCACGGCATGCGACTGTTCGGCAACATGTTTGCCGGCGAACTCGTGTTCATGCTGATCGCCCTGATGGGTGGCGGCTGGGCCCTGTCGGCCACCGGTGTGGGCCTGGCCATCGGCC
>JAIERT010000190.1 GCA_019746735.1 Burkholderiaceae bacterium
TAGACCTCGCACTGCGCGGCCGGCAGGCCCGCGGCCTCGGCCGTGGCGGCCAGCGCGGCCTCGCCGTTCTGCGTGCCGACCCAGACTTCGCAGCGCTGGGCCGTCCAGCGCGCGGTGGCGTTCATGGGCTCCATGCAGGCATGGTTCTGGTAGGGGTAGCCGTAGATGGCCTCGATGCGGCGCGGCGCGGCCGTGATGGCGGCCACGGCATCGCCGTTGCTGTTGCCCACCGAGGTGGCGGGCACCGAGAGGTCCAGGCCGCCACGCACCATGGCGTGGATGTCGGCCTGCGAGACCGCGGCGTGGGGTCCGTAGTCCCATTCGATCTGCAGCGCGTCGAGCGCGGTCTTGGCCGTCCACCAGGTGGTGGCCACCACGGCGACCGCGCTCGGTCCGACCTGCACCACCTTCTTCACGCCCAGGCGGCGCATGACGGGCGCGGCGTTGAAGCTCTTGACCGTCCCACCGAAGACCGGACAGTCCTTGATGGCCGCACTGAGCATGCCCGGCAGCTGCAGGTCCATGCCGTAGTCCTGCTGGCCCGTGGTCTTGCGGAAGGTATCCAGGCGCAGCATGCGCTGGCCCGCGATCTTCCAGTCCTTGGGGTCCTTGAGCGTGACGCTGGCCGGATCGGGTGGGGTCAGCTTGCCGGCGGCGCTGGCCACGCGGCCATAGAGCGTCTTGCGGCCGGTGGGCCCATGGGTGATGACGCCGCGGGTCACGCTGCATTCGGCCACCGGCACGCCCCAGCCCTCGGCCGCGGCCTGCAGCAGCATCATGCGGGCCATGGCGCCGCCCTTGCGTACATAGTCGTGCGATTCGCGGATGCCGCGGCTGCCCCCGGTGGAGAAATTGCCCCAGATGCGCTGGCGCTTGAGGTTCTGGCCCGGCGTCGGGTATTCGGTGGTGACACGGCGCCAGTTGCAGTCCAGCTCTTCGGCCACGAGCTGCGCCAGGCCGGTGAGCGTGCCCTGGCCCATCTCGGAGCGGGCGATGCGGATCACCACCGTGTCGTCGGGCTTCACGACCACCCAGGCGTTGATCTCGGGCGGCAGGTCCGCGGCCTGGGCCAGCGGCACATGAAAGCCCACCATCAGGCCGCCGGCGGCAGCGCCTGTGCTGGCCAGGAAACTGCGGCGTGTGATGCCGTCCTGTTGCATCGTGCTCATGACAGGCTCCCGTCCGTGGTTTGCAGGTCGTCGGCAGCAGAAACGCGCCGACGTGTCACGCCCTGGGCGGCCACCTTGATCGCCGCGCGCACGCGGTTGTAGGTGCCACAGCGGCAGATGTTGGTGATGGAGGCGTCGATGTCGGCGTCCGTGGGATTGGGCTTGTCCTTGAGCAGGGCACTGACGGCCATGATCATGCCGCTCTGGCAGAAGCCGCACTGCGGCACATCCAGCAGCTGCCAGGCGCGTTGCACCGCGTGCGTGCCATTGCGCGACAGGCCCTCGATGGTCACGACCTGCTGGGTCTCCTTGAGCGCGCGCAGCGGCATCACGCAGCTGCGCACGGCCGCGCCGTCGACGTGCACCGTGCAGGCGCCGCACTGGGCGACGCCGCAGCCGTATTTGGTGCCGGTGAGTCCGAGCTGCTCGCGCAGCACCCACAGCAGCGGGGTGTCGGGGGCGGCGTTGAACTCCTGTTCCTCGCCGTTGACGTTGAGTTTGGCCATCGCTCTGTCCTCCATCGTGGTACGACGGCCCGAGAGACCGGGCCACGTTGTTTTATACGGGATTTCGGTGACCGCTGCAGCTGCGACAGACCATGTGCGCACGGCGCACATGGCGAGGGTTTACCCGGGTGATCGCGCGCTCAGCCCGCGAGCTGCGCGCTGGCCTTGTCCAGCCAGAGCTGCAGGTTGTCGAGCAGATCGCGCTGGCTGAAGGAGCAACTCTCTTCCGAAAACAGCGCGCTCGACTCGAGCCGGTCCAGCAGGCCCAGCAGCACCTCACCGTAGCGCGGTGGCAGCGCGACCAGCAAGGCTTCCTGCGCGCGCGCCAGGCGGCAGAAGGCAGCGGTGTGACCCGGGTCGGTACGCAGGGCATTGAGCCCGAGCTGCAGGGGAGCGAGCAGGGGATGGCTCATGGATAGCGGGTCATGGTGCGGTTGAGGCCCTTGCGTGCGCATTCGTACAGCCCGTCTTCACACGGGGCCCGGTAGTCGAGGCGGCCCGACAGCAGCAGTGCATGGGCGCCCGCCACACAGGCCAGCGCGAGCAGGGCCGTGACCAAGGCCTCCCGGGGGCGGCGGGTGAAGAGGCTGTAGGGCGCGCACAGGGCCAGGCTGACAAGCGCGGCGGCGATGACCAGCGTGCCCATGTCCGGGTTGCGGAAGTGCCGCCACTCGGCGTACAGCAGGTAGGCGGCATCGGCCGTCACCGCCAGCACCAGCAGGATGGCCAGGGCCGAGGGCCAGGTGGTGCCGGGCGGGGCGACGGGGCCGGTGGGTTTGCCGGTTTTCATGCGGGGCGGGCGAGGCGCGGGCGGGCTTCAATCCAGACGCGCGCCGGACTTTTGCACGGCCGCCGCCCAGCGCGGCATCTCGGCGGCGAGGAACTTGGCGAACTCGTCCGCGCCGAGGAAGGCCGGGTCGGCCCCCTGGGTGATCATGCGCTCGCGCAGATCAGGCTGGCCCAGCACCTGACGGAAGGCATCGCTGAGCCTGGCCACCACGTCCCTGGGCGTGCCGGCAGGCGCGAGAAAGCCGTAGAAGCCCACGACCTCGAAGCCGGCGATGCCGCTCTCGATCACCGTGGGGATGTCGGGCAGGGCGGGGTTGCGCGCGCGGCTGGTCACGGCCAGCGCACGCACCTTGCCCTGTTTGTGATAGGCCGCGGCCTGCGGAATCGACTCGGCCATGAACTGCACCTGGCCGGCCATGAGGTCGGTGAAGGCCGGTGCGCTGCCGCGGTAGGGGATGTGCACCATGAAGAGGCCCGTGCTGCTCTTGAACATCTCGGGCACCAGATGGCTGATGCCGCCATTGCCGGCCGAGCCGTAGTTGACCTGCCCCGGGCGCGAGCGTGTGTAGTCCATGAACTCCTTGAGCGTGTTCACGGGCAGCTTGGGATTCACCAGCAGGGCCAGGGGCTGCATGGCCGTGCGGGCGATCGGCACGAAGTCCTTGAGCGTGGCGTAGGGCAGCTTGCTGTACAGCGCCGGGTTGATGACCATGACCCCCGTGTTGGCCAGCATGAGGGTGTGGCCGTCGGGGGCCGCCTTCATCACCTCCTGCGCGCCCACGGTGCCGCCGGCACCGGACTTGTAGTCGATCAGCACCGGCTGGCCCAGCGCCGCCTGCAGGCGGTCGGCCAGCAGGCGCGCATGCTGGTCCAGCGGGCCGCCGGCCGGAAAGCCGATGACGATGCGCACCGGCTTGGAGGGGAAGGTCTGGGCATGGGCACCCAGGGCCAGCAGCAGGCCGGCGAGCAGAAAGGCGAGGGTCTTGCGCATGATGAAGGCGGCAGTGGACGGATGGCAGATTGTGCGTCCGGTTCCGGGTCCAGATCGGCCGGGTAAACGCGAAGTTGGCGCGCGTCAGCTGGACCGGGACCGGGTCGGCAGGTATTGCCCGGCCGTCACGCCCATGGAGACATAGATGCTGGTCACGCCCTCGACGCCGATATCGGCGGCCTCCACCCAGTCGGCGGGCACGAAGAGCAGGCCGCCGCCCACGGGCACGGGGGCCGTGGGCACGAGCACACCGAGGTAGGGCTGGCCGCCGAGCAGCACGGGCTCCGGGGTGGAGAGCAGGCCCAGCACGGCCGTGCCTTGCGTGTCCTGGCGGCCACCGAAGTAGAGCCAGACCGGGCTCATGGATTTGAGTCCCGCCTCCGGCGACTGTGCGAACAGCGCCACGAGCTTCTGGATCACGTCGTAGACGGTGCGCACCACGGGGATGCGCTGCACCAGGCCGTTGACGACGCGCGCCAGGCCGCGCTCCAGCCCGGCTTCGGTCAGCAGGCCCAGCAGGTAGACGCAGGCCAGCAGCAGGAGCAGCCCCAGCGCATAACCCAGCAGCTCCGAGCCCGTGCCGCCCAGGCCCAGGCGCACCAGCAGCTGGCCGAACACACTCTGCGGCCCGAGCCAGGTCGAGAGCAAGCTCAGCGCCCAGCCGATCAGGATCAGCGTCGCCGCCAGCGGCAGCATGGCCAGCAGGCCGGTGAGCAGGGTGCGCAGGGGATGGCGGAACTGGAGCTTCATGGGGCGAACTGTAGCCTGCGCCCGTCGCAGGTGGTCCGGCGTCAACTAAGTCACGTTGCATGGGGCTTTTTTGCTATCAAATTTATATAGTTGCTTGTGACTCGGGCACAATCTGTGGCATCTATCGCTTATCCACGCTGGAGTTCCCATGAAAAAGTCTGTCCAAGGTTTCACGCTGATTGAGCTGATCATCGTGATCACCATCATCGGTATCCTGGCCGCCATTGCGCTGCCGCGCTACATCGCCGCACAACGTGATGCCCGCGTTGCCAAGATGCAAGGCATCTACGGTTCGGTCCGTGCGGCCGCAGCCTTGGCCAAGGCGCGATGCGAACTTGATCTGGCTGTGCCCTCCACCGTCGCCCCTTTGCCCACCTGCACCGCTACTGCTGGCACTGCCTTGATGGATGGCACTGCCATTCCCATGGTCAACCGCTACCCGGCCGCAACAGCCGCCGGCATCGCTACCGCCGCCGGCATCGATACGGTCACCCCTGCCAACGACGGCCTGGTCCTTGTGGCCGGCACCCCCTTCTTCATCCGGGCGGTGGGCGCCACGACCGCGACTGGCTGCCAAGTCAGCTATACGGCTGCTGCTGCGGGCGCGGCTCCGGCCATTGCGCTGACGACTGGCGGCTGCTGATCCTTCCCGACCCCCTGCAAGGGGCTGGTCACGGCGGGCACAATGCCTGCCATGACCAGCCCCTTGTTCTTGCCTCCACTCACACCGCCTTCCGAGCTCGACGCCACCTTGCAGCGCCAGGGCCATGCGGTGCTGGACGCCGCAGCCGTGGCGCGGCTCAGCGGCTGTGCCGCTGCTGACTTGGAGACCCTGCAGCCCTACTGGGATGCACTGCCGCCCGACACCTTCCTCAAGGACGGCGGGCGCTACCGGCGCCGGCGCCATTCCTGCTTCGTGCTCGACGGCGAGGCGCTGACCCAGGTGCCGCATCGTCCGCACTGGCAGCCGCTCGAATACAACGCCCTGCACGGTGGCATGCAGCGCCTGTTCGACCCCATGGAGCCGGCCATGGTGGCGCAGCCCGCCTGGGGCCGGCTGCTGCGCTGGCTGGGGCGCACGGCCAGCGCGCTCAAGGGCGCGCAGCGCTGGTACATCGAAGCCCATCCCTTCCGCATCGACACCACCGACGGCATCGGCCGGCCCACGCCCGAGGGCGCGCACCGCGACGGCGTGGATCTGGTGGCGGTCTTCCTGGTGCAGCGCCGCGGCGTCAAAGGGGGCGAGACGCGGGTGTTCGAGGCTGCGGGCCCGCAGGGCCAGCGCTTCACGCTGGCCGAACCCTGGTCCGTGCTGCTGCTCGACGACGCACGCGTGGTCCACGAGACCACGCCCATCCAGCCCGTCGATGCGCCGGCCTATCGTGATACGCTGGTCGTCACCTTGCGCGCTCATGCCTTCCAGGGTGAGGACGCGGCCCGCTGACTGCAGGAGGCATCACCATGTTCAAGCACATCCTGATCCCTGTCGATGGCTCGCCCACGGCGCAGAAGGCCGTGGAGAAGGCTACGGGCCTGGCTCGCGCCTTCGGTAGCCAGACCACGGTCATCTATGTGATCGATCCCTATCCCTTCACCGGCCTGGGCAGCGACTTTGCCTACGGCCAGGCGGAGTACCTGAGTGCGGCGCATGCGGAGGCGGCCGAGGCCACCGAGGCCGCGCGCCTTGTGCTGGCCGCGGCCGGGGTGGCGGTGCAGACCGAGGTGGTGGAGTCGCACGCCGTCTGGCGTGGCATCACCGAGACGGCCCACGCGCGTGGCGCCGACCTCATCGTCATGGGCTCGCACGGCCGTCGTGGCCTGGAAAAGCTGGTGCTGGGCAGCGTGGCCCAGCGTGTGCTGGCGCATGCGACACAGCCCGTGCTGATCGTGCGCGACTGAGGTCCGCTGAGGCGCGCACTCAGCCGCGCCGCCGCGCCTGCATCTCCTGCCCCATGGCGTCCTGCTGGACGGCGTCCATGCCCGCTTGCGCGACCGGAAAGACCAGGGTCTCTTCCACCGGAATATGGCCTGCATAGAGCTGTACGAACCGTTCGGCCCGTGCGCGCAGCGCGGCGTCGGGCGTGTCGCTGGCCCCGGCTTCGCACCAGCGCAGCAGCGTCGGCCGCAGCGCGGCCCAGAGCGTTTCCATCTCGCGGTGCTCAGCCCGCAGGCGGCGCACCACGGCCTGCAGCGCGGCGTCCTCGCCCGCGAGCAGGGGCGGGAAGACGTGCAGTTCCTCGTCCTGGTGGTGCAGGGGCGCGGCCAGGTCGAAGTAGCGCAGCACATCGGCCGCGGCGGATCGGCTCTGGGCGTCGTGACCTGTCTGCGCGACATGGGTGATCAGGCGATCGAGCAGATCCAGCGTGCGCTGTATGCGCTCGTGGCAGGCCGTGAGCATCTCGTAGGGCTGCTCGAAGCCCGCAGCCGGGCTGTTGAAGCCGGGCAGCATCTGGCTCATCTCAGCTTGCCGGCTTGGGCGCCGTGAGTTCGGCCAGCTGCTTGCGCAGGGCCTTCTCGTCGTTGAAGCGTTTGGTGGCATCGCGTGCCACCGCCAGCGAACCCAGCATCTGACCCTGCGCGTCCCGCACCATCTCGAAGCTCATGTCGATGTAGATGAACTCCTCGGTCTTGTGCAGCGAGCGTGTGATCATCGAGGTGCGTCCGGGTTTGACGCCGCCGCGGGCGATGGCCTGGTTGAAGCCATCCCAGTGGGCCTTGCGCATGCGCTCGGGGATGATCATGTCCAGGCTCTGCCCTATGGCTTCCTCCGCCGACCAGCCGAAAATCTTCTCGGCACCGCCGTTCCAGACGCGGACGATGCCTTCCAGGTCGGAAAAAATCACGGCCTCCGGCATGCTGTGCAGGATCTGTGCGGCCAGGGATTCAGGCGTGGGGGTCGACATGCAGTGCTTCCTTCTTCTGGTGAGAAACGTGGCAGTCTAGCGCAGCAAAAAAGCCGGGGCGGCCCATAGTTCGAGAGAACCAGGAGCGCTGTGTCATGTCTTCCAGGCCATTTGAGTGACGCTTCAGCCGCACTGCCCCACGTAGCCACAGGCGGTGCAGAAGTCGCAGCCGTCCTTCTTGATCACCGTGGGGTTGCCGCACTCGGGGCAGGGGTGCCCCGCCATGGCGGCAGACTCCTCCGCATCAGCGGTCTCCGGGCTTTCGAGCACGCCCATCTCGCGCAGCGGGTAGCCCTGTTCGTCCAGCACGCCCAGCATGGCGTAGCGGTGGATGATGAGGCCCGCCAGGTAGGCCACGGTGGAGGGCCAGGTCTGTTGCCGGCGTTCGCCGTGCGGCAGACCGGGTACGAAGGCCATGAAGGAGCCCAGGGGCTCGGCGTAGTTGAGCAGCTTGCGCAGCTTCATGCCGATCCAGGCGGGGTCCACCACCCGCATGTCCAGCGAGAGCAGGCGTGCCAGCCCGTCGAGCGCACGCGGGTAGTTGCCCGAGAAGCCCACGGCGCAGGGCCGGGTGACGCTGCCATCCGGTCCGGGCAGGGTGACTTCCTTGAGCGTGAGCGTGAAGGCCTCGCCCGTGGCCGGGTTGTCGATGTCCACCGCCCAGGCCAGCGTGCCCGAGGGGCCAGTCTGCGGTTCCTCGCGGCTGAACATGGCGTCCAGCACGGGCGTGGCTGCGGGCTGCGCGCGCGCGCGCCACACGCCCAACTGCTCGCAGCGCCAGCGCACCACGGCCGCCGTAGCCGCCACCACGCCGGGGAAAAGGCGGCGCTCACCGTGCGGCGGGAAGGGCATCTCGAAGGAACGCTCCTCGGCCACCGTGGCCAGTGCGTCCAGCTTGAGTTGCAGCCAGGCCGGATCGTTGGCGCGCAGATCCATGGAGAGTGTCTTGGCCAGCGCGCCCAGGCCGCGCGGCTGCTCGGCGCCGTTGACCCAGACCTCGAAAGGCTGGGCCGGTCCGCCTTCCTCCCCCGCCAGCTCGCCCACAAACAGCGCGAACTCGCCATAGGAGTGCCGCACCATGAAGCTCCAGGCCAGGTTGCCGCCGGGCAGCTCGGGCCGGCCGGGCCAGCGCAGCGACGCCAGCACTGGTGCGGGCAGGCGCTCGAGTGCGAGGCGGCGGTTGGCGTCGTCGAGCTCCAGCGGCGCGGCCGGGGCAGTTGCCACGCTCAGCACGCTGCCCAGGATCGCATTCGGCCGGTAGGTCGCCAGGCCCTTGAGGCCGGACTGCCAAGCCTGCAGGTAGAGGTCCTGGAAGTCCGCATAGGGGTAGTCGGCCGGCACGTTGACCGTCTTGGAAATCGCGGTGTCGATCATGGGCGCCACCGCCGCCACCATGGCCGTGTGGGCCTGGGCGCTCATCTCCAGTGCAGTGACAAAGGCTGGCGTCAGCGGCGCATCCGCGCCCTTGAGGTGGCGGTAGAGGCGCCAGGCGTGGTCCTCCACCGCGTATTCCTTGAAGCTGCCGTCGGGCATGCGCTTCTTGCGCGTGTAGTGCCAGCTGAAGGCTGGCTCGATGCCGTTGCTGGCGTTGTCGGCAAAGGCCAGGCTGATGGTGCCCGTGGGCGCGATGGACAGCAGGTGCGAGTTGCGCAGGCCGTGCTGGCGGATCCTGTCCTTCAGCGCTGCGGGCAGCCGCGAGGCAAAGCGCGGGCTGCTCAGGTAGAGGTCGGCGTTGAACAGTGGGAAGGAGCCGCGCTCGCGTGCCAGTTCGCAGGAGGCTTCGTAGGCCGCGTCGCGCATGGCTTCGGTGATGCGCCGCGCCATGTCGCGCGCTTCGGCTGTGTCGTAGCGCAGGCCCAGCATCACCAGCGCATCGCCCAGGCCGGTGTAGCCCAAGCCCACGCGGCGCTTGTTGCGCATTTCCTGCGCCTGCTGTGGCAGCGGCCAGACGGTGACGTCGAGCACGTTGTCCAGCATGCGCGTGGCCGTCTTGCACAGGTCGGCAAAGCCGGCAAAGTCAAAACGGGCTTTGTCGTCGAAAGGCTCGCGCACGAAGCGCGTGAGGTCCACCGAGCCCAGGCAGCAGCAGCCGTAAGGGGGCAAGGGCTGCTCGGCGCAGGGGTTGGTACTGGCGATGGTCTCGCAGTAAGACAGGTTGTTGTCGCGGTTGATCGTGTCGACGAACAGCACACCCGGTTCGGCGTGATCGTAGGTGGAGCGCATGATCTGTTCCCACAAATCGCGCGCGCGCAGCTTGCGGTAGACCCAAAGGTGGCGGTCCTTCGCTTCATAGGCGCCCTCGGCCTTCTGTGCCGTACCCGGCTCGGCACGGTGCACCAGTTCCACCTCGCCGTCGTTCACCACGGCCTGCATGAAGGCGTCCGTCACGCCGACCGAGATGTTGAAGTTGCGCAGGTCGCCAGCATCCTTGGCGTGGATGAACTCCTCGATGTCCGGGTGGTCGCAGCGCAGCACGCCCATCTGTGCGCCGCGCCGGCTGCCGGCCGATTCCACCGTCTCGCAGGAGCGGTCGAACACGCGCATATAGCTCACCGGCCCCGAGGCGCTGCTCTGAGTGCTGCCCACCCAGGCGCCGCGCGGGCGGATGCGCGAAAAGTCGTAGCCCACGCCGCCGCCGCGGCGCATGGTCTCGGCGGCTTCCATCAGCGCGACGTAGATGCCCGGGTGACCCTCGTCGTCGTGGGCGATGGAGTCGCCCACGGGCTGCACGAAGCAGTTGATCAGCGTGGCCGTCAGCTCCGTGCCCGCCGCCGACTGGATGCGCCCGGCCGGCAGAAAGCCCTGCTGCAGCGCTTGCAGAAAGCGTCCTTCCCAGTGGGTGCGCTGTTCGGGCACTTCCACCGCGGCCAGCGCGTGCGCCACGCGCCGGTTGACCTGCTGCACGCTCTGTTCTTCACCCTTGGCGTATTTCTCGAGCAGCACCTCGGTGCTGATGTCCTGGGCGGCCAGGGTGGCGTGGGCGGAACGGATCTCGGTGTCGCTCATGCAGTGCTCCTTGGGTTCAGAGGATGCTAGGCAGCTCGATGCCGTGCGGGTTTGATGTGCCGCAAGTCTTGCGTGCAAGACGGATGACTTGCATGCAGTGTGGCATCCGGGAGATGAAATGCAAGACCGCGCTGAGCCGCTCACGTTGCAGGCACGGGTACCTGCCGAGCCGATCAGGCCGGCCCTGGCACAGTCGGGGTCGACGGCGCGCTGGGCTGGCCGGACTCATGATACTGTTCATAAATACAGTATTCGTCTTCAGCCAGAGAAAATCAAGGCTTCCAGGGACCATGCCTGGATTGCTCGGAGTGGCGTAGATCCCTGCAGCGAGCCGAGGCTGCTATAAAACGATCATGCCCGGGCCTGACACGGGTGATGTGCTGGATCGCCGCGGGTGCCCCGCCGGGCTGTATATCCTGCGAGGGCCTCGCCAGACCCACCTTCGCTATGCAAGATCAACCCGACTTCCAGATCCAGGTGCTCACCAGCGCAGACATTGGCGCGATGCGTGGAATGCTCGCAATGTTCGGCGACGCCTTTGAAGATCGGGACACCTACACCAAGGCGCAACCCGATGACGCCTATCTCAGAGATCTGCTGTCGAGCAGGGACTTCATTGCCATCGCCGCGAGAAGCGGTGCCTCCGTGGTCGGCGGACTTGCGGCCTATGTCTTGCCGAAATTTGAACAGGCTCGCAAGGAGGTTTACATCTACGACTTGGCGGTCGCATCCCCTTGCAGGCGTCAGGGCGTGGCCACGGCCATGATCGAAAGGCTCCAGGCGATCGCCGTGGCCCGGGGCGCCTATGTGATCTACGTTCAAGCCGATCACGGTGACGATCCCGCCATTGCGCTCTACACCAAGCTGGGGGTCAGAGAAGATGTGCTGCACTTCGACATTCCGCCCGGTCAAGGCGGTGGCTGACCTTGGCATGGCGCCGACGCTGTCCGCCCGGCTTGCCCCCTCATGCCCAACCCTGGACGGCCCGCCACCATGAACCTGCCAGCCTGCATGGCCGAGCTGGATGCCTTCGTGCCCACCCAGGTGGAACACGAAGACGTCGCGCGACTTCAGGTCCTGACGGATCGGCTGGAGACCCTGGAAGAGATACGCGCGGCCGTCCCCGCACTGCTACGCATCTTCGAGCGCAGTCCCCAGGCCCTGCTCGGTGCGCCCGGCCCTGTGGTGCATTGCATTGAACGCGTCGGGCTGGAGACCTTCCTGCCCCCACTGCTGCAGTCGTTCACGACCCGTCCGACCCGCATGACCCTGTGGATGCTGGAGCGTTGCCTGCGCTCTGACCCCTCGCCAACGTCACGTCGCTCCATCATCGAGGCGCTGAACACGGTGCACCAGACACCCCAGGGCGTTGGGTTCCGCAGCGATATCGAGGAGATGCTCGACGAATACGGCCAGATATGAGAAGGCGGGCGTCCGGGCGCCCTCTTGCGCCTCGCGATCGCGGCACCTGCCGAACATGGGGGTGGCCCCGCCTGTCATCAGCAAGGTAGGATGCTTCCCATGGACACACCGAAACTGCGGGTCGGCCGGCCCATCACCCCCGAGGAATTCGAGCTGCTGGAAGACGAGCAGCTGCTGCGCCTGATCCCCAAGGCCTACCGCGAGTACTTTCCGGGCAAGGACTTCTGCGCCGACGGCTATTTCTATCTGCACGATGGCACGGCCTGGAGCTTCTACAAGGGCGGCTTTCTGGATGAGTAGGCTCTGACCGAGCCGAGGGAGGCAACACGATGAGCAAGACCTGGACAGCCCCCGACGGCCAACCGCGTTGCCACTGGTGCAGTGCCACGCCCGAGTACCTGGCCTACCACGATGATGAATGGGGCCAGCCCGTGGCGGACGATCGGCGTCTGTTCGAGAAGCTCAGCCTGGAGGGCTTCCAGTCGGGCCTGAGCTGGCGCACCATCCTGGCCAAGCGCGA
>JAIERT010000121.1 GCA_019746735.1 Burkholderiaceae bacterium
ATCGCCAGCGCGGCGCCCGAGGCCATCCGCGCCGACGCCGAGGTGCGGCGCGCCTACCTGGGCGATGAACTGGAGGCCGGGGCCTGATGCAGACCGCCGCACCGACGCCCATGCCCCAGCCCGCTGCCCGCCGCCCGCTGCGGGCCTGGCGGCATTTCCAGATCTGGACCCTGCTGGTGGGCCTGAGCCTGCAGCTGCACCTGGGCTACCTCTATCTCGTGGACTACATGAACCCTGTGCCTGAAGCGGCCCAGCTGGTGCAACTGCCCATCGAGGTGCTGCAGGTGCAGGACCGCGTCCCCCATCTGCAGGTGCGTCTGGTGGGCGACGTCCAGCGCAGCATGGAGTTTCCGGTGTCCGCGGCCTTTTTCGCGCCCACCCACACGCCCCTGCAGGACGGCGAGTGGAACAGCCTGGGCGGCTGCATGGGCTATGTGCTGGGCGTGCCCGTGCGCTGGGTGCGCGGCGAAGAGCGTTTCCGCATCTGGGAGCTGCACTGCGGCCCCGTGCACCGGGTCTACGAGGAGTTCAAGGCCGCCTATGCGCAGACCCTGCAGGGCGCACAGCGCAGCCTGGAGTGGCATGGTGGCCTCGTCCTGCTGCTCACGCTGCTGGTGCTGGTGCTGGAGCGGCGCGCCATGGGGCGCCGGGAGCGGCGTTCATGAGCGCCTTGCTCGAGGTCCAGGATCTGCAGACCGCCTATGGCGCGAGCCAGGTGCTGTTCGGCATCAGCTTCAGTGTGCCGGCCGGTGGCGTGGCCACGCTGCTGGGACGCAACGGCATGGGCAAGACCACGACAGTGCGCTCCATCCTCGGGCTCACGCCACCGCGCACCGGTGAGGTGCGCTTCCTGGGCGAACGCATCACCGGCCTGAGCCCGGACCGCATCGCCCGCATGGGCCTGGCCCTGGTGCCCGAGGGCCGGCAGATCTTCCCCAACCTCACGGTAGAGGAGAACCTGCGCGCCTTTGCCGCCAACCGCCGTCGCCGCGCCGAGCCCTGGACGCTCGACCGCGTCTACGCGCTCTTCCCCGCACTGGCCGCGCGCCGTCGCAACCTGGGCAACCAGCTCTCGGGCGGCGAGCAGCAGATGCTGGCCATCGCCCGCGCGCTCATGACCAATCCCGAGCTGCTGATCCTGGACGAGGCCACCGAAGGCCTGGCCCCGCTGATCCGCGAGCAGATCTGGGCCTGCCTGGACCGGCTGCGCGCCCAGGGCCAGAGCATCCTGGTGATCGACAAGTACGTGCAGCGCCTGATCCGCCTGGCCGACAGCCACACCGTGATCGAACGCGGGCGCGTGGTCTGGTCCGGCGCCTCCAGGGAACTCGCGGCCGATCCCGGACTCTGGCACCGGTACCTGGGTGTCTGAACCCACCCGGGTGGGCCGCGCCCGTCCCGTCTTGAGTCCCCGCTTTACCTAGGGGAAACACTGATGTGGCCTAATTCTTGCGGTTTCGCAATCAGCTTTGTCCCTTCTGTCCTCCATGCCGCTTTCCGCCCGCTTCCACCCGCTTGCCACCTGGCTGGCCAGGTCGGGCCTGCTCGGCGGTCTGGTGCTGGTGCTGCTGGCCGCTGTGCTCTGGGGTGGCTCACTCTCACTCGCCCAGCCCCAGGCGCTTCCCCTGGCCTACGAAGCGGACGGGGAGATGGCCTACTGGGTCATGTCGGATGCCGACGAAGATGGCCTGGAGTCCAGCGAGTCCGCCCTCGGCGCCCCCCGGGACCTGATTTGCCGCAAGCCCACCCCCTACAAGCCTGGCGCCGACCAGCTGCTCAACGAAATCGCCGACCAGGACCTCCCGTCCTGTCCGGCCCTGTGGATCGCCCTGATGCAGGGTGTCCCGGTCCAGGAACCGCAGCCCGAATTGCCGCAGATCGAACCTCAGCCGCTGCTGCGTCCGCCGGCGCAGCTGGGCTGAGTTCGCGCATCTGCTCCTGGGCTCACGCCCGGCCTGGCAAGACCCGGCCGGCTGCGGCATCCCGTTTCTTACCGAGGATTGAATGAACAAGACCAAGACCTGGCGGCGCTGGACCGCCAGCCTCCTGCTGTGCCCCCTGGCCGCACTGGCCCAGTCGGCCGGCGAGCCGCCGCGGCCAGCCACCGCAACAGCCGCAACGGCCACCGCCGAGGCCGGCACTGCCTACACCCTGGATGCGCTGGTGCAGCTGGTGCTGACCCACAACCCCACCCTGCAGGGGGCGCGCAGCGCGCGCGTGCAGGCCGAAGCCGGTATCCGCTCGGCCGGGGCCCTGCCCAATCCGCGGCTGGAAATCAGCGACGGTCGCCAGCGTCCCAACGGCGCAGGTGGCATCAGCGGCAGCATCACGGGCTGGGGTGTGTCGCAGCTGATCGAGAACCCCTGGCTGCGCAGCGCGCGGGTGGACGCCGCCGAGCAGGGCCTGCGCAGCAGCGAAGCGCTGCTGGGCCTGACGCGCAGCGAAGTCGTCGCCCAGGTCAAGCTGCGGGCCTACGAGGTGCTGCTGCGCATCGAGGAGTCGCGCGCCGCCGATGACGAGCTGCTGCTGCTGGAGCAGACGCGCGACCGCGTGCGCGTGCGGGTCGACAGCGGCGAGGCGGCACGCTACGAGATCATCAAGGCCGAGGCCGAGTTCATCAGTGCGCGCCAGCGCCAGCAGACCGCCCAGCTCGCGGTGGAGCAGGCACGCATCCGTCTCAATCAGCTCGCCGGCGGCCAGCTGCCCCTGGGCTGGACGCTCAATGCCCGGCTCGACGATGCCCAGCCCCCGGTGCAGGCGCCGCTGCTGCGCGAGCAGCTGCTGGGCACCAACCCCGAACTGCAGAGCCTGCGCGCCCAGCTCGAGCGCCAGCAGGCGCGTGTGCGTGAAGCCAGTGCCAGCCGCTGGCCCGGCGTGGAACTGCGCTACAACGACCTGCGCGATCCCGACAACCGCCAGGGCATGATCGGCGCCAGCATCCAGATCCCGCTGCTGGACCAGAAACGCGGCCCGCGCGCCGAAGCCGAAGCCGAGGCCACGCGCGCGCGCACCCGGCTCGAGGCCCGCCAGATCGAACTGCAGCTGCAGCTTGACTCGGCCGTGATGGCGCTGGAGATGGCGCGCCTGCGCGTCGAGGCCCTGGGTACCGGGGCCATCCGGGACGCCGAGGCCGCTGTGCGTGTGGCCCAGGCCGCCTACCGCTTTGGTGAGCGCGGCATCCTCGACGTGCTCGATGCGCAGCGCGTGCTGCGCACCGTGCGCGGCGACCTGCTGCAGGCCCGTTACCAGCAGCAGGCTGCGGCCATCGAAATCGATCTCCTGACCGGCCGCGACGCCGTCCAACCCTGACCCCGCAAGACGACACATCATGAACAAGCAACACACAATTTTCCGGCCGGCGCTGCTGGCCACGCTGCTCACGGCTGCCGTGCTGGCGGGCTGTGGCAAGGGCCAGCCCGAGGGCGGGGCGGCCGAAGCGGCTGTCGATCCCGATCTGGTGGTGGTCAACGCCGAGATGGCGCGCAACTTCAAGGTCGCGCCGCTGGCGATGCAGAAGGTCAGCACCGAGCGCGATCTGCCCGGTCGCATCGAAGCCAATGAACAGCTCGTCACGCGCATCGGTGCCTCCGTCACCGGCCGCGTCACCGAGGTCTCGGCCGAGGTGGGCGCGCGCGTGCGCGCCGGCCAGCAGCTGGCCCGCGTCTCCAGCCCCGAGCTCACCAACGCCCAGCTGGCCTATCTGCGCGCGCATTCCGCGACCAACCAGGCCCAGCGCGCGGTCGAGCGTGCGCAGCAGCTCATCCAGGCCGACGTGATCGGCTCGGCCGAGCTGCAGCGCCGCGAGGCCGAGCTCTCCATCGCGCGGGCCGAGCTGCGCGCCGCCACCGACCAGCTGCTGCTGCTGGGGGTGTCCACCGACTACATCGAGCGCCTGCGCGAGAAGGGGCAGCTCAGCGCCTACGCCGGCGTGAACGCCCCGCGCTCGGGCGTGGTGATCGAGCGCAAGGTCAGCCAGGGCCAGGTGGCCCAGCCGGGTGACCCGCTGTTCACCATTGCCGACCTCTCCAAGGTCTGGGTCGTGGGCGCCCTGCCCGAGCAGGACGCTTCGGCCGTGCAGATGGGCCAGCGCGTGGAGATCCGCGTGCCCGCGCTGCCCCAGCGCCAGTTCAAGGGCAAGGTGGTGTTCGTGAGCGACACCATCTCGCCCGAGACCCGTACCCTGGTCGTGCGCACCGAGGTGGACAACGCCGATCGCGCGCTCAAGCCCCAGATGCTGGCCACGCTGCGCATCATCGGCGCGGCGCGCGATCAGCTGGCCGTGCCCGAGGCCGCCGTGGTGCGCGACAACGACAAGGATCACATCTACGTGCAGACCGCCGCAGGCCAGTTCCGTCTCACCCCGGTGGAGCTCGCGCCCGCGTCCAATGGCCTGCGCCCGCTGCTCAAGGGCCCGACGGCCGGCACGCCCATCGTCGTCGATGGGGCCTTTCACCTGAACAACGAGCGCAAGCGCGCGGAACTGGAGTAAGCCATGACTGCCCTGATCCGTGCCGCGCTCAGCCAGCGGCTGGTGGTGGTCGTGCTGGCCCTGGTGCTTTGCGCCTTCGGCCTGCGCGAGGCCACCCGCCTCTCGGTCGACGCCTTTCCCGACGTGACCAACGTCCAGGTCCAGATCGCCACCGAGGCCACGGGCCGTTCGCCCGAGGAGATCGAGCGTTTCGTGACCGTCCCGCTGGAAATTTCCATGACCGGTCTGCCGGGTCTGGTGGAGATGCGTTCGCTCAACAAGAGCGGCCTGTCCATCATCACCCTGGTCTTCACCGACGCCACCGACGTCTACTTCGCGCGCCAGCTCGTGCTCGAGCGCCTGATCGAGGTCACGCCGCGCATGCCGGAAGGCATCACCCCCGTGCTGGGCCCGGTCTCCACCGGCCTGGGCGAGGTCTACCAGTACACCCTGGACCACCCGGACGACGGCCAGCGCGCCCTCACGCCCGAGGAACTGGCCGAGCGCCGCATCGTGCAGGACTGGGTGGTGCGTCCGCTGCTGCGTTCCATCCCCGGCGTGGCCGAGATCAACTCGCAGGGCGGCTACGTGCGCCAGTACCAGGTGCTGGCCAAGCCCGAGCGCCTGCTGCATCACAACATCAGCATCGAGCAGGTCTACGAGGCCGTGGCCAAGAACAACGCCAACGCCAGCGGCGGCATCCTGCCGCAGCGTTCGGAGCAGTACCTGATCCGCGGCGTGGGCCTGATCCGCACGCTCGAGGACATCGGCAACATCGTGGTGCGCGAGAAGAACGGCGTGCCGCTCTACGTGCGCGACCTGGCCGAGGTGACCATCGGTCACGAGGTGCGCCAGGGCGCCATCATCAAGGGCGGCTACACCGAGTCGGTCTCGGGCATCGTGCTCATGATGCGCGGCGGCAACGCCAAGCAGGTGGTCTCGCGCGTGCAGGAGCGCGTGGCCGAGATCAACAGCAAGAACATGCTGCCCGGCGGTCTGCAGATCGTGCCCTATTACGACCGCACGGAGCTGGTCGACTCCGCACTGTGGACCGTGGGCAAGGTGCTGATCGAGGGCATCTTCCTGGTGGTGGTGATCCTCTTCATCTTCCTGGGTGACGTGCGTTCCAGCCTGATCGTGGTGGCCACGCTCATCATCACGCCGCTGACCACCTTCATCATGATGAACCGCTACGGCATCTCGGCCAACCTGATGTCGCTCGGGGGCCTGGCCATCGCCATCGGCCTGATGGTAGACGCCACCGTGGTGGTGGTGGAAAACGTCTTCCACCGCCTGGGCCAGGCCAAGGCGGGCGCTTCGCGCATCCGCGTGATCCTGGACGCCACGCAGGAAGTGGCTACGCCCACGGTGTTCGGCATCGTCATCATCATGCTGGTGTTCCTGCCGCTGATGACGCTGCAGGGCATCGAGGGCAAGATGTTTGCACCGCTGGCGCTGACCATCGTGATCGCCCTGGGCATCTCGCTGCTGGTCTCGCTGATCCTCTCGCCCGTGCTGTGTTCCTACATCCTCAAGGGCGGTGCCGACCACGACACCAAGGTGATCGCCGTGCTCAAGGGCGCCTACCTCAAGCTGCTGGACCGCGCACTGGGTCGGCAGAAGGTCACGCTGGCGGCGGCCGTGGGCCTGCTGCTGTTCTCGCTGGCGCTGTTCCCCTTCCTGGGCAAGTCCTTCATGCCCACCATGAAGGAGGGCGCGCTGACGCCGCAGATCAACCGCGTGCCCAGCATCTCGCTGGACGAATCCATCCGCCTCGAAATGGCGGCCATGAAATCCGTGGCCGAAGTCAAGGGTGTGCGCAGCGTGGTGTCCAAGCTGGGTCGCGGCGAATCGCCGGCCGACCCGGCCGGTCCCAACGAGTCGGATCCCATCGTGCTGTTGGACCCGGAATCGGACCGCACGCAGGACGAGATCGACGAGGAGATCCGCCAGCGGCTCTCGTCCATTCCCGGCGTGCAGATCGTGCTCTCCCAGCCGATCTCCGAGCGCGTGGACGAGATGGTGACCGGTGTGCGCTCGCAGCTGGCCATCAAGATCTTCGGTGACGACCTGGGCGAGCTCAAGCGCGTATCCGAGCAGATCGCGCGTCTCTTGCGCGGCGTGCCCGGCGCGCGTGACATCCGCATCGAGCGCCTCTCGGGTCAGCAGGCCCTGACCATCGACATCGACCGCAAGGCCATCGCGCGCCACGGCATCAACGTGGCCGAGGTGCACAACCTGATCGAAACCGCCATCGGCGGCAAGGAAGTCAGCCAGCTCTACGAGGGCGAGCGCCGCTTCGGCATCGCCGTGCGCTTCCCGGAGGAAGACCGCAACACCGTCGAAACCATCCGCAAGATGCTGCTGCGTGCGCCCGACGGCGCCCTGGTGCCGCTGGCCTCGGTGGCCAGCATCGAGCTGCGCGACGGCCCGGCCCAGATCAGCCGCGAAAGCGGCAAGCGCCGCGTGGTGGTGGGCGCCAACGTCGAAGGCCGCGACCTCGGCGGTTTCGTGGCCGAGGTGGAGCAGCGCATCACCCGGGAAGTCAAGGTGCCCGAGGGCTACTACTTCGTCTACGGCGGCCAGTTCGAGAATATGGAGCGCGCCATGGCCACGCTGACCATCATCGTGCCCATCACCATCGTGGCCATCTTCTTCCTGCTGTTCCTGCTGTTCAACTCGCTCAAGCTGGCCTCGCTCATCATCCTGGTGCTGCCTTTCGCCTCCATCGGCGGCCTGATCGGGCTGGCGGTGACGCGTGAGTACCTCAGCGTGCCGGCCTCGGTGGGTTTCATCGCCCTCTGGGGTATTGCCGTGCTCAACGGCGTGGTGCTGGTGAGCTACATCCGCCGTCTGCGCGAGGACGGCATGGCCGTGATGCAGGCCGTGCGCGAAGGCTGCGTGGCGCGTTTCCGCCCCGTGATGATGACGGCCACCGTCGCCCTGCTGGGCCTGGTGCCCTTCCTCTTTGCCACCGGCCCAGGCTCGGAAGTGCAGAAGCCGCTGGCCATCGTGGTCATCGGCGGCCTGATCTCGTCTACATTGTTGACCCTGGTGGTGCTGCCCGCGCTGTACCGCTGGTTCGATGAAAGCCCGGTTGAAGCCTGATAACCAAGAACAAGTCCAAGGAAAATCGTCATGAAGAAAATGATGGAAATCCGCGCCATCGTGCGCCCCAGCCGCCTTTCGCAACTGCGCGACGCGCTGCACGACATTCCCAACTTCCCGGGTCTCACCCTGATGAAGGCCGAGGGCTTCACCGCCCCGGCTGCTATCGGCAAGCGCACGGTGAAAGAGGAACTGATCGACTACTCGCCCAAGATCATGGTGGCCGTGCTGGCCGACGAGGACATGGTGGAGGAGATCCGCAAGACCATCATCGGGGCCTGCAGCACCGGCCAGATCGGTGATGGCCTGGTCTGGACCGTGCCGATCGCCACCATGCACCGCGTGCGCAACGGCTCGGACATGCTGGCCGAGTGAATCAGCGCGATCTGAAATGAAGGAGCCCGGCAAAGCCGGGCTCTTTTTTTGGGGTGGCTCGTGGGCTCAGCGAGCCTGCGCCCTCAGCTGTGCCACCGTTGCCGGCTGCATCTCGAACCCGGCGGGCAGGCCCGGGTTGATGACGATGCCCTGCTCCGGGGCCATGCCCTTGAGCAGGCCCGCGAAATCCGTGGACCGCCCGAAGCCAAACGTGGTCTGGCGCTTCGACCATGCATCGGCGCGTTCAGGTGCCGTGAAGAGGGCCAGAAAGGGCGTCTTCTTGGCATCGGCGAGCACCATGGGCGTCGCGCCGTGGTCCCAGACCCCACCGGCCTGGCTGTCCTTGTCGGTCAGGACGTAGACGGTGGCGCTCAGCAAGGTCTGCACGAAGGTGGCCACCGGGATCTGGTTCTGCAGGGCCGCCACCAGGGTCCGCTCCAGATCGTTCACGGGCTCGAAAGGCTGTTTCATCCGTGCAGCCGATCCCGGGGGCTAGCGCGGCCGGGCGTTGTGCACGGCAAACCAGCTGCTGATGAGGGCGCCGATGATGACCACGATGGGCGCCGCGTTGTCGGCAATGGCGCGGACGCTTTGCACGAACCAGTTGCCGGCCGGCGAGGCGGGCAGGGGGACATAGCCACCCGCCGGCGCCATGCGGTCGCTCGGATCGGCCAGGCCGGCGGCGGCATCGGCGGCCAGGATGGCCAGCGCGGTGATCAGCAGCCCGGTCAGGCCCAGCCATTGCCCGTAGCGCAGCCGTGCCAGCAGCACGATACCCAGGTGCATGCTCAGCAGCACGCCGATGACGATGGCCGGTGCCAGCGCCAGCCGGGTCAGGTAACGGCTCAGCAGCACATAGGCCAGGCCCGCAACGATGGCAAGCACCACCAGCGCCGCATGGGCGGCCGCCTTCCTGAGCTGGGGTTGCGGCGGCGACGGCGGGGTGAACTCTGGAAGCTGGGAGGGGCGGAATTCGGGTTTCAACACGTGCGGTTTTCCAAGCGAGCTGATGGCTGAATTCTACGGACGTCGGCGGCAGGCCGTGGCATCGCGCCGCTGGCCCCCGCCCGGTCTCACTTCATCCCGTTGCGCCGCGCCAGCTCCACGAACAGGCCGGACTGGTCCAGGTCGCTGAGCCCGTGCTCCACGCCCTCGGCGTAGAGCTGCTCCAGCAGGCTGGTGATGGGCGCGGTGTAGCCCAGGCCGGAGGCGGTCTCCAGCGCGTTGCGCATGTCTTTCAACTGCACCGTCATGCGGCCGCCGGGGGCGAAGTTGCGCTCCACCATGCGCTGGCCGTGCACCTGCAGGATGCGGCTGTCGGCAAAACCACCGCTGATGGCCTCTTTCACCTTGGCTGGGTCGGCGCCGCCTTTCTGGCACAGCAGCAGGGCCTCGGCCACGGCGCCGATGGTGATGCCCACGATCATCTGGTTGGCCAGCTTGGCGAGCTGGCCCGCGCCGCTGGGGCCGACCAGGGTGGCGCGGCCCAGCGGGGCGAAGACCGGCTTGGCGCGCTCGAAGCTGCTGGCCTTGCCGCCGGCCATGATGGCCAGCGTCCCGGCCTCGGCGCCCAGCGTGCCGCCGGAGACCGGAGCGTCCAGGTGGGTGATGCCCATGCCGCCCAGGCGCTCGGCGTGGGCGCGCGCCTCGGCCGGCTTGATGGACGACATGTCGATCAGCACCGTGCCCGGCTTCATGGCCCCGGCCACGCCCGACACGAAGAGCACCTCCTCGACCACGGGGCCGTGCTCCAGCATGGTGATCACGAACTCGCTGCTCTGCGCGGCCGCGGTGGGGGTGTCGTGCACGGTGGCGCCAAAGGCGGCCAGGCCCTCGGCCTTGGCGCGGGTGCGGTTCCAGACCTGCACGGTGTGGCCGGCTTCACACAGGCGGCGCGCCATGGGATAGCCCATGAGACCAGTTCCCAACAGGGCGATGTTCATCTTGTTACCTCCGACGTGTCTGCGGATATGCCAAGATACCCGGCTGCACGCGTTTGCTCGCTATTGTCATTCATCCGGAGACTCCCCCATGAAAAAGAATCTCGCCCCCGCCTGGCTGGACCGCATGTACAACAACCGGGCCCTGGTGCCCGAGCACGCTATCCATTTCGCGCGCTGGGCCGAGGCCTCGGAAGACGCACGCGCCGCCCATCCCTGCCAGACCGATATCGCCTACGGCGACGGACCCCAGGAGACGCTGGACGTGTTTCCGAGCAGCCAGCCCGGCTCGCCCGTGGTGGTCTTCATCCATGGCGGTTACTGGCGCTCGCTCGACAAGTCCGATCACTCCTTCATCGCCCCGGCCTTCAAGAACCTGGGCGGCTGCGTCTTCATCCCCAACTACGCCCTGTGCCCGGCGGTGACCATCCCCGACATCACGCTGCAGATGGTCCAGGCCCTGGCCTGGGTCTACCGCAACGCGAAGAAGTTCGGTGGCGACCCGAACCGCATCTACGTCGTGGGTCACTCGGCTGGCGGCCACCTTGCCACCATACTGCTGAACTGCCTCTGGCCCCAGGTCGGCAAGGACCTGCCGGCGGATCTGGTCAAGGGCGCGCTTTCCATCTCTGGCCTCTACGACCTCGAGCCCGTGATGCACACGCCCTTTCTCAAGGACAGCCTGCGCCTCACGCCCGAGCAAGTGGCGCTGGCCAGCCCGGCCCTGATGCCGGCGCCGAAGCAAGGCGTGCTCTACACCGTGGCCGGCGCCGAGGAAAGCGCCGAGTTCATCCGCCACAACAAGCTGATCCAGCAGGCCTGGGGCAAGAAAGTGGTTCCGGTTTGCGAGACGATTCCCAAGCGCAACCACTTCAGCGTGCTCGAAGATCTGACCGCGCCCTGGGAGCATCTGCACCAGCTGGCCATCCGCCTCGTGTTCGGCAAGACCTGAGTCCCGCATTGCGCCCGGGTTAACCCGGGCTCTGTGTCACGACTGTGACCTGCGCGGGCGCCGCTCTGCGGCGCTCACGCAACAGAGTGAACTGTTACATCCCTACGCAAGCAGTCTGCACACTTCGCGCACCTACACTCACGCTCCGTGGGAGACGGTGCGCAAGCGCCGTCGGTGAATAAAACAAGCCGAGCGAGACGAGAAGAACATGCAAGCTGAGGAATACCTCCTGGCCAGCCACGCCATCCATGTCGAAATGGGGCGCCTGAGCGAAAGACTGCTGGAACTGGCGCAATTTCGTTGCGCCGAACCGTCCAACCAGGTTTTCCTGAACATCATGAACCGGCATGCCGAACTGCTGGCCGAACTGGCCGACATGCACGACCGCGCCTCGGCCGTCTTCCGCCATTCCTCGGCGCGCATGCCACTCTAGCCACGGCTGGGTCTGCGCCGGCCGGGCGCTTTCCTACAATGGGGGCATGTCTTCGCCCCTGCCGCCCACCGGCTCTCCCTCTCTTTTCCCCGCGCCCACCGATTCCCCCCTGCTGGCCAGCCTGAACGCCGAGCAGCGTGCCGCTGTCGCGTTGCCGCCCGAGCCCGCGCTCATCCTCGCGGGCGCCGGCTCCGGCAAGACGCGCGTGCTGACCACGCGCATCGCCTGGCTGCTGCAAACCGGCCAGGTCTCACCCGGCGGCCTGCTGGCCGTGACCTTCACCAACAAGGCCGCGCGCGAGATGATGACGCGCCTGCAGTCCATGCTGCCCGTGAACGTGCGCGGCATGTGGATCGGCACCTTCCACGGCCTGTGCAACCGCCTGCTGCGCGCCCACCACCGCACCGTCAACCTGCCGGCCACCTTCCAGATCCTGGACACGCAGGACCAGCTCAGCGCCATCAAGCGCCTGTGCAAGCAGTTCAACGTGGACGAGGAGCGCTTTCCGCCCAAGCAGCTGGCCTGGTTCATCGCCGGCTGCAAGGAAGAGGGCCTGCGCCCCAATATGGTCCCGGCCGGCGATCCCGACACCCGCAAGAAGATCGAGATCTACCAGCTCTACGAAGACCAGTGCATGCGCGAAGGCGTGGTGGACTTCGGCGAGCTGCTGCTGCGCAGCTACGAGCTGTTGCGCGACAACGATCCCGTGCGCGAGCACTACCAGCGGCGCTTCCGCCACATCCTGATCGACGAGTTCCAGGACACCAACAAGCTGCAGTACGCCTGGA
>JAIERT010000230.1 GCA_019746735.1 Burkholderiaceae bacterium
TGGTCTTCTTCAACACCCTGCGGCGTGCCTACAGCCACGTGGGCATCTATGTTGGCGACCACAAGTTCATCCACTCCCCGCGACCCGGCGCGGCCGTGCGCATCGAGGACATGCGCGTGAACTACTGGAACCGTCGCTTCGACGGCGCACGCCGCGTGACGGGCGACGTGCCGGTGCGCGCATCGGTCCAGGTCGCAGCCGACCCGGCCCTGCTGCTGCAGAACTACTGATACCGGTCGTTACCTCGGCTGCGGTCCGGAGCGGCCGCAAGTCCTGCCAGAATGACGGCATGACGACCCGACGCCCCCTCTCCCGATCGCTCGCCACCCTCCTCCTGTGTTTTGCGCTGACTGCCGGCACCCAGGCCCAGTCACTGGACGGCCCGAGCTACGCCAACGCCGAGCCCCTGGGCACCGCCATGGAAAACTGGGCCTACCCCTACCCGGTGCAGATGCTGCAGTTCGAGATGGAAGGCCGGCCCGTGCGCATGGCCTACATGGACGTCAAGCCACAGAACCCCAACGGCCAGACCCTGCTGCTGATGCACGGCAAGAATTTCGGCAGCGACTACTGGGCGAACACGCTCAAGGCCATGTCCACCTACGGCTACCGCGTGATCGCGCCGGACCAGATCGGCTTCGGCAAGTCCTCCAAGCCCGAGCTGCGCTACAGCTTCGCCACGCTGGCCGAGAACACCACGCGCCTGCTGGAGCACCTCAAGATCGGCCGGGTCACGGTCATCGGCAACAGCATGGGCGGCATGCTGGCCGTGCACTTTGCGCGCAAGTATCCGGAGCGCGTGGCCGCCCTGGTGCTGGAGAACCCGTTGGGCCTGGAAGACTATGTGGCCAGCATCCCCGCGCAACAGACCCCCACCCTCGTGCGCCTGGAGATGGCCCAGACCCCGGCCAGCTACCGCAACTTCGTCAAGAGCATTTCCCGGTCTGGAAATCCGAGTACGAGCGCTTCGTCGAGCAGTTCGCACGCGTGCAGCTCAGCGGTGACTACCCGCGTTTTGCACTGGTGTCGGCTCTGACCTACCAGATGATCTACGAAGGACCGATCCTCAACGAGCTGCCGCGCCTGACCGTGCCCACGCTGCTCGTCATCGGCCAGAACGACCGCACGGTCTTCGGTCGCCGCTTCGCGCCACCCGAGGTGGTGCGTCCCATGGGCAACTACCCCGTGCTCGGACGCACGGCCCAGATGAACATCCCGGGCGCCGTGCTCAAGGAGTTCAACGGCGTGGGCCACGTGCCGCACCTGGAACAGCCCGAGCGCTTCCACGCTGTCGTTATGGACTTCATCTACGGCAAAAAATAAAACCCCGCGGGCTCGCGCCGGCGGGGTTGCACATGCGCCCTTGCCTTCAGGGGCTGGTGCTGGCCGGCGTCGCCGGCTTGGCGTGACTCGCCCCGGGACGGCCCACTTTCTCCTGGATCCAACCATCTGCGGGCTTGAGCGCTTTGTCGTTCAACACCTCGAAGCCCTTGCCCGCGCCCTTGTTGGCGGCAGAGACCCCCTTGTCGGCGCCCTCGCTCACGACTTCGCCGACCTTCTTGACGGTACGGCTGGCCTTGTCGATGAAACGTTCCTCCTCGGCCTGGACCAGCGGCGCAGCCAGCCCCGCCATCAGCGTGCACAGCACAGCGGTTTTCTTCATGGGTACAGACTCCTGCAGATGTCGAATGGACCAATCCATTCCGGATGCGGGAATCTAGCACCATTGGCTTAGACCCAGGAGGCTCAGGGTTCCTCACGCGTGTTACCAGGTGCAAGATCGATTTCCACCGCCTGCCCGCGCTCCAGCAGCGTGGCCGCGCCCGCTGTCGAGCTGCGCGTGACCTGCAGTCCGCTGGCCAGGAAGACCGGTGCCGCGCTCGGTGGGCGCTCGGTGAGCGTCGCATCTGGCGCCGTCTCGGTGCGGGGGGCGCGATTCGGCACGATGCGATTGCTCTCGGTGGTGTCCGTCAAGCCCGGGTTGAGTTCGGCCCGGCCATTGACCTTGATCACGCCGTCTCCGGCATTGCTGACCTGGCCAAAGCTGCCACTGACCGTGCCGGACGGCGCATCGAGGTTCAGATTGCTGGACGTGCCGGAGAGGCTCACGCCTCCTTCGGCACGCACGGTGGCGGTCTGCGTCTGAAGTGCCAGCTGCACGCTGCCGCCGGATTCCACCGCTGCCACCGGCGCGCTCACGCTGCCAGCGACGCTGGCCGCAGCCAGACTCGCGCTCTGCGTGGCCACCACATGCACCTGGGCCTGGCCCTGGGCCACGACATCGACTGCTGCGCCGGCAATCGAACCGATGATGTTTTGCGCCGCCACCGAGGCGTTGCCGCCGGCACTGATCGTGGCCATGACATCGCCCGCACTCTGAAGCACCACACTCCCGAGGCTGATGGTGCTGCCGGTCACGTCGCCGCCGGCATTCAGCGTGTTGCTAGCCGTCGCGTCGAGCGCGCGCAGGGTATGGGCGCTGAGCGCCACCGTGCCCAGCGCGTCGATCTGGTAGCTCTGCACCCAGAGCGTGTCGCTGAGCGTGTAGCGGTTGGCCTGCACCTCGAAGCGCCTGAGCGGATCGCCCTGCGTGCCGCCGCTGCGCATGCTGACGTTGCCGCGGCTGCTGCCACTGCCGGCGACCAGCCGCAGATCACGGGCCACGCCGCCGCCGTTCTGTATGTCGCCGTTCAGGCGGATGTCGCTGCCGGTGGTGGCCAGACGCGTGTCGCCGAGCAGCTGCACGTCCGCGTCCAGGAGGATGCCCGCCGTCCCGTCCACCGTGAGCTGACCTGAAATGCCCGAGCCCGCGGCCGTCGCCTCCAGGCTCAGGCCCTGCAGCGTCACCGTACCGAACTGCAGCACCTGACGGCGCTGGACCTGCACCTGCTCCGCATAGCTGCCATTGGCCACGGCCACCGTGTCGCCCGTGTCCGCTGCGTCGAGCCCGCGCTGCACGCTGCCGCTGGCCTGCGTGACATAGACCTTGCCGTTTTCCCAGCGCACCAGGCCGCGGCCCGCACCATCCAGCGCATGGGTCACGCGGTCTTCGATCGCAAAGCCGTCGACAGCGCCGACAAAGACCGCGCCACGGGCATCGACCCGCGTGTGGTCGACGACGATGTCCTGGCCGTTGTTGGCGAACTGCGTGCCGGTGATGGTCACCGTGGGCTGCCCGCCAGCCCCGTTGCTCAGGGTCTCGACGCGCAGCCCCGTGCCGTTGGAGCCCTCGATGCGGCCGCCACTGATGTGCACGCTCTGCAGGCTGGCCGGCGCCGCGGCGTAGCTGGTGTCGCCCGCGACGCCGCGCGTCTTGATCACCACGGCGGCCCGGCTCGCGTCGCCCGAGCTGGCGCCCGAATTGAGCACCGTCACGTTGTCGAAGGTCAGGCTGTCATAGGCGTCGTACTTGAGATTGATGTCGATGGCCGAGCCGAACTTCTGGTGTTGCGAGGAGGTGGCCGGTGCGCCGTAGTTACCGGCATTGCTGACCGTGACGTTGCGCAGGGTCAGATTGTTGGCCGTCTCGAGGTACAGGCCCTTGAAGGTCGGTCCGTCGATCGTGACGTTCTCGAACAGGGCGTTCGCAAAGGAGCCCGTGGCCACGGGCACGCCGTCGACCAGGGTGTAGCCGTTGTAGGTCTGCACCCCGATCTGGCCGCCGCTGATGCTGCTGTTGAGCATGCGGAAGTTGTCGGCGCGGGTGGCGGTGCCGTTGCGCACGCCGTAGGTGTTGTCATGGAAGGCCACACGCTCGACCCTCACGCCGTGAGCCACGCCGTTGAGCCGCAAACCATAGGCGTATTGCTCGATCGCCAAGTCCGAGAGCGTGACGTTGGAGGCGCTGTTGACCGCCACGGCGTCGCCGCTGCCTGCGCTGGCCGAACGCAGCACCGTCGTTCCCGCGCCCTCGCCTTCGAGCGCCAGCGTCTTGTTGATGACGAGGTTTTCGTTGTAGGTGCCGGCGCCCAGGTGGACGGTGGCGCCACTGTCGGCCCACGCGATGGCCGCGGCGATCGACAGGGCCCGGCTGCCGCCAGCCTGCAGGTTGCCCACGCCGACCTCGTAGCGCTGGGTCAGGTCCGTGCCGCTCCAGCCCTGGATGGTGCTGGAGGTGTAGCCCGGCAGGTTGACGGCAAAGTCATAGGCGTTCTGCCGCGTGGCCTGCAGCCAGGTGTACTGGCTGCTGCCGGTGCTGGCGTTGTTGCGCACCGCATAGCCGAAGCCGGCGATGTCCAGGCTGCCGAAGTCGTGCAGGGCCGATTCGTCCTGCAGATAGACCGGATTGGCCTCACCGAACTGGTTGTTGTTCTCGATGCGGATGTTGTTCGTCCGCTGGTTGTAGCTGCGGTTGGCCTGGTAGAGCGCAACCCCGCCCCAGTCGTTGTTGCGCGTGGTCGTGTGGCGCACGGTGATGTTGGCGCTGTCGGTCAGCTGCAGGCCGGCGCCCGCGCTGCTGCCGGCGCTGCCGGCCACCGGTGTGCCGTCGAGCGTGACGTGATCGATCAGCGCGCCGTCGACGCCGTTGAGATCCAGCTCGGCCTTGCCGGCGCCGCGGCTGGTGACGTTCATGATGGTGAAGTTGCGCAGGCGCGCGTCCGCGTTGCCCGAGGGAGCAACCTTGATGCCGTAGGCTGCAGTATAGAAGGCGGACGGTCCGAACAGGGTGAAGTCACGCAGGGTCACGTCGTCGGCGCTGACCTGCAGACCGTAGCCGGCGCCCAGGGCGCTGGCATCGAACGTGGTCGAGGCCTCGCCCGCACCAGCCAGCGTCAGGGGCTTGCTGATCTGCAGCGTCGACCCCAAGGCATAGCTGCCCGCGGCGACCTGCACCCGGCCGCCGCGCACCACCGCGTTGACGCCCCCCTGCACGGTATTGATCGGCGTGAGCAGGCTGCCCTGGTTACCCGCGCTGCCGTTGCCGGCCACCTGCACATGCGTGCGGTTGGCACTGGTGTAGCCCTGGTCCTGCACGCTCCAGCCGCTGTTGGCGCTGCTCAGGTCCAGCAGCGCCTGCTGCCATTCCAGGCTGGGGTGGGCGGCGATAGGCGTGCTGTTGCTCAGAATGTTGCCGCTGCCGTCCAGATGGCCGTTGAGATGCAGGTTCAGCCCCCATTCATTGCCCACCGTTCCCTCGCGGTTGCTGGCGATGGTGATGCCGCTGCCATCGGTGTACTGCACCGAGATGCCGCTCTTGGTGTTCTCGATGCGGTTGTCCGTGATGCTGCCCGTGCTGTTGCGGCCGTGGACCAGGATGCCATTGCGCAGGTCATGGAGGTCGTTGTGGCGGATCGTGAAGCCGCTGACGCCATCGGCCACCGCGATGCCGCGGCTGATGTTGGGACGGGCCGTCGCGTAATAGACCATGTAAGGCTGGCTCACCGGTCCGGCGATCTCCAGGTTCTCCACGGTCACGTGGTTGGCGCGGATGCTGATGCCGTTGACTTCGGCCAGATCAGACACCAGCAAACGGGCGCCGGCCTCGCCCTGCAGCGTGAGGTTGGCCTTGTCCAGCACGATGGGCTGCGTATGGTCGCCAGCCATGAGCGCCACCGTGGCGCCGTCGCCCACGCTGCCGGTGCGCGCGATCTTCACGGCGTCGGCGGCGCGCGCGTCCGGGCTGACCTCGATGCGCCTGGAGTTGCCACTGATCGCAGGTGCATCGAGTACGGCGCGCAGCTGCACCGTGCCACCGTCGACCACGATGGCGCTGCTGGCCTGCTGCACGCCCTCGAGGTTGATGGTGCCGGTCAGCAGACCGGCCGCGTCGCCCGTGCTCAGAAGCAGTTCGGCCCCTGCAAGGCTGGCCCCGGCCACGTTGGCCACCTCGGTGCCGGCGGCACCGGCCGGCAAGGCAAATTCAAAAAGTCCGCCGTTGAGGCTGACCGTGGCGCGGTCGCTGCCAGCCAGCGCGATGCGCCCGCCCGTGGCCGTGATCTGACCGTCGTTGCGCACCGAGGGCGCCACCAAGGCCACCAGACCGGCACCGGCGGCGCTGATCTGCCCCTGGTTGCGCACCGTCCCCGTGGCGCCACTGATGGCGACGAAAGCGGCGTTGGCCTCGTCCATGAAGCGGGTCGGGTCGACCGTGCCCGTCGTGGCGATCAGGGAGCCCACGTTGATATGCGCCCCGTTCCCGAACAGCACGCCGTTCGGATTCATGAGCAGCACCATGCCGTTGGCCTGCAGGCTGCCGTGGATCTCCGACAGGCCTGCTCCGGCCGACACGCGGTTGAGCACGGCCGCATGCGCGCCGGGCTGCACGAACTCCACCGTGCGGCCCGCTGCGATGTTGAAGGACTGCCAGTCGATGATGGCGCGGTTGCCACTCTGGGTCAGCGTCAGGCGATCGGCGGCCTGGGCACTGCTCACGCTGCCCGCCGCTACCGTGCCCCCCATGGGCAGGCCTGGTGTCGCCGGGTTGATCTGTGCACCCGCCGGCGCACCGAAGCACAGGGCCAGGGCCCATGGCAGGGCCTGGAGTACGCGCGGATCGCGCTGTGCGTGCAGGAACCTTGGTCGACTTTTCATGAGCGTACCCCTTGATGTCCAACAGCTAGAAGGAAATGAGCAGCGAGCCCAGCAAGCGTGCCGACTTGCCCTCGCCCGACTGGCTGGCCGGCGTTCGGGTCATGGGCCAGGCCGCTTCGAGCTGCACGGTAGCCGAGCCGACCAGATGCAGGCGGGTGCCCAGGCCCGCCGAGGCCAGGCTCTGGTGCCAGGGGGTACCGGCCGACTGGGTGCCGAAACGCCCCACCTCACCCACTTCATAGAAGCTGAAGAGCTGCCAGGCACGCAGCCAGTAGCCATCGCTGGCACCCTGGTGGCGCGGTTCGATGCGCAGGGCCCAGCCCCGGTCGCCCACCAGCTCGGCCGCGTCGTAGGCCCGGCCGTAGCGCCGCCCACCCAGCGCGAACTGCTCGGACGACAGCAGCGGCCGCTCCGGCGTCCATTGCCCCGCCAGCCCCAGGCCCAGGGACCAGCGGCCACCGAGCGGCTGCTGGCGCGTGTATTCCAGCGTCAGCTTGCTGAACTGCCCGTCGGCGCCGACCCGGCTCTTGAGCGGATCGTCTTCCTGCGTACCGCCCAGGCCCTTGCTGTAGTCCAGATCCAGGGTGTTCTGCCCGCCCAGCGCATCGAGCGCGCGCCAGCCCAGGCCGGCACGCAGCGCTCGGATATGGTCCTCGCTGACCCGCGCACCGAGGATGTCGCTGCGGAAGTCTGCATGGTCGTAGGCCAAGCGCGCCAGCACGCTCTGGTTGCGGGTGCGCAGCCAGGGATAGACCAGGCCCAGGGTCCAGGCGTCCGAATAGCCGCGCACGTCGAAGGCGCGCAGGCTATCTCCGGGGCGGGTACGGGCCTGTGACGCCGAGGCGTTGAGCTGCAGGCCCTCGACGTTCAGGGTCTGGGCGTAGGACAGCTGGACATAGCCCATCTCGCTGTTGCCCGTGCCAGCCCCGATGAGGCGCCACTGGTCGTTGATGCCGAACAGCTGGTTGAGCGTCAGGCCCAGCGTGCTCTGGTTGGGGCCGAGGTAGCGGCTTCCATAGTTGTCGTAGCTGTAGAAGCCCTCGATATCGCGCACGCTGGCGATCAGGGTCAGGTCGGCCGCCCCCACGGTCTGCGAGGGAGAGAGCACGCTGCGCAGGCGCAGGCCCGGGAAGTCGTTGGCGATCAGCAGGTAGCGCTCCAGCACTTCGGCCGAAAGCGGGCGTGTGGCCTGGATCTTGGCCCCGATCTCCTGCAGCCGCTCACGCAGACGCGGATCGCCCTCGACCCGCACGCTGGCCACATGGCCTTCGATGGCCCGCAGGCCCAGCACGCCGCCGGCCAGCGACTGCGGCGGCACGATGACCAGCGACAGGAAGTAGCCATCGTTGCGATAGCGCGTGGTCAGCGCCTGGGCCAGGGCGTAGATCTCGGCGCCAGTGATCTCGCGCCCGACATAGGGGGACGTCAGAGCCTGCAACTGCTCGGCGCTGTAGACCGTGTTGCCCTCGACCCGCACCGCGGACAGGGTGATGCGCAGGGCACGGATTGCCTCCGGTACCGGCTCCTGCCCGGCGCCCTTGATGTCGGGCAACCGAGCCGCGTCTGGCGGACGGGTGGGCGCCTCGATCCGATCTCTGACACGTCCCGGATCCGTGCTGGGCGGCGGGACGACGGTCTGCGCGCGGGCGACGTGCCCTGCCATCAGCAAGACCAGCAGGATTCCAAGCGTGCGTTCCATCTTCCCCCCTCAGGTCAGATCGACAGGGACGACTTGCGCCCCTGGTGGCGGCGACGATCGGGCGTGACTTCCTGCCCGATCTGTAACTTGATGTAACATAGTGTAACGTCTTGTTACATAAATGCAAGCGCAGGATGCCCTTGAAGGAATCCGAGCCGGAAAACGGCAAAGGGCACCCGCAGGTGCCCTTTGATGGCTCGTCAGCCGCTGGCGGCTGGTGTCAGATCACTGCTCCAGTGCCGCCGCCCGGCTCAGCGCCCTCTGTCCGGCATCCGGATTGCCCTGGGCAATCCGGGCCTGACCGATCACCCGCCAGTTCAGGGCCTGAAGTTGCCGCTGGGCACCGGCGAAGCTGTTGGACTTCTGGGCCAGCGAGATCGCCTGCGCATACTGCCCCTGCGCCAGGCGCAGCTGGGCCAGCTCATGCCAGAGCCTTGCGTTGCGCGGCTCGATGCGCAAGGCGCGCTCCAGCGTCGAGCTGGCCGCATCCGGGCGCCCGGCGCCAGCATCGGCCTGCGCGCGATCGAGCAGCGCCATCACGGCGCGATTACCGGAAGCCGGAGGCAAGGGCGCAGGCTCGGGGGCGGCGGGAATGTCGGTCCCCGGTACAGTCTCGCTGCCCGGCACCGGGCTGGTCTGCGCCGGCACATCCTGGGGCAGGATGACCACGGCCTGACCCGGATCCTGGGGAACGGTCCCGCCCCGTACGGCGCCGGGCGACGGCGTGGTACTCACGCTGGCACAGCCGGCCAGCACCAGCACACTGGCCGCGAGGAGAAATCCAGAACATCGTTTCATCAGTCGAACAGCCTGCGGAACCAGCTGCGTTGGGTAGAGGGATCTTGCGCCGTGGCGTCATCGCTGCGGCCAGGAGAAGCATCTTGCGATCCGGACAGCAGCGGGTCCGACGGATCGCAGGGCACAGCGCCAACCGGCGCCGAACCCTTGATAAAAGGCAGGCGCACGGAGCTCTGGCAAGCCTGTGCAGCGCTCACGCCCACGGGCGGATCGATCGCGACCAGCTCGATGTCTTCAGGCATGCCGGGCTGCAGAGGCTCGGGCTGCAGGTTCTTCATCATCTCGCCCCAGACGGTCAGGGCACCATTGCTGCCAGTCAGCCCGGTCGACTTGTTGTCATCGCGGCCCATCCAGACCACGGCCACATGGTTGCCGGTGTAGCCGGCGAACCAGCTGTCGCGCAGATCGTCCGTCGTCCCGGTCTTGCCAGCCACCCGGATATCGGCCGGCACCCAGCTGTTCAGGCCCTGCCCCGTACCGTCCTGCACCACGCCCTGCAGCGCCGTCGTCAGCAGATAGACCGGTGCCGCCGCGGCGACCGCCTCCACATGGAGCGGGTAGCGCTGCAGCGGCTGGCCGTCCGCAGTGACGATGTCACGAATGGCACGCAAGGGCGTACGGAAACCACCATCGGCAAAGGTCTGGTACATCTGCGTCACCTCGAGGGGGGAGAGCTCGAACGCCCCCAGCAGCGACGAAGGAAAAGCCGGCGGACGCTGTTCGATGCCGAAGCGCGGCAGTTTGTCGAGGATGCGGTCGACACCCAGGTCGATGCCCAGGCGCGCAGTCGACACATTGAGCGAGCGAGCCAGCGCCGTGCGCAGCGGCACCTGGCCATTGAACTTGTTGTCATAGTTCTTGGGCTTCCAGTCCGGTGAACCGCGCGCGCGCCAGACCAGCTCGCTGTCGTCCAGCGGCGTGACCAGGGTGTACTTCGACGGGTTCTCCAGCGCCGTCAGGTACACGATGGGCTTGGCCAGGGAGCCGATCTGACGCTTCGCATCGAGCGCCCGGTTGTAGCCGGCATAACGTGCCTGGCGCCCGCCCACCATGGCCTGCACCTCGCCGTTCTGCGTGCTGCTGACCACCACAGACCCCTCCAGCGTGTTGAGCGGGATCTTGCGGGCTTTCTCGATCTGGTTCAGGCGCTGCGACAGGGCCTCTTCCGCGGCGCGCTGGATGCGCGGATCGAGCGTGGTGAAGATCCGCAGGCCCTCGCTGCGCAGGTCCTCTTCGCGGTAGTCGCGCTGCAGCTGGCGGTGCACGTACTGCAGGAAAGCGGGATAAGGCGAGGTGCCGGTGGGCGCGCGCGCCACCACCCCGAGCGGTTTCTGCCGGGCAAGTACGAACTGCTCCTGGGTGATGGCCTCGAGCTTGACCATTTCCTGCAGCACGATGTTGCGGCGCTGCAGGGCCTGCTCCGGCTTGCGGCGCGGGTCGTAGATGGCCGGGCCCTTGATCATGCCCACCAGGGTGGCGATCTCGTGCAGTTCGAGCCGCTCCAGGGGGCGATCGAAATAGAAATGGCTGGCCAGGCCAACACCGTGGATGGCGCGGTTGGCGTCCTGGCCCAGATAGATCTCGTTGAGATAGGTCTCGAGGATCTCATCCTTGCTGTAATGCAGCTCCAGCAGCATGGCCATCAGAACCTCGTTGGCCTTGCGCGTGAGCGTGCGTTCCGACGTCAGGAAGAAATTCTTCACCAGCTGCTGGGTCAGCGTGCTGCCACCCTCGATGCGCTGGCCGCTCAGGGTCTTGTACAGCGCCCGTGCGATGCCGCGCGGGTCGATGCCCCAGTGGGTGTAGAACTTGCGGTCCTCGATGGCCAGCAGCGCATCGATCAGGGGCTGGGGCACCTGGGACAGACGCAGCAGATCGCGGTCCTCGTTGTGGCCCGGGTAGATGCCGCCAATCTGCGGCGGCTCCAGGCGCAGCAGCGGGAGGTCCTTGTCGACGGCGCCCCGCTCCTGGATCATGGCCACAACCCCATCGGCAAACTCGACACGCAGGCGCTGCGTGGGCTGCAGGCCGTCCCAGAAGGCAAACTCTCGGCTCGTGAACTCGACGCCCGTGAGGGTGTAGCGGTACGTCGCGTCCTCCTCGGGCCGCGGATGCTCCCGATAGCCGACGGAGCGCAGCTCTTCGACCAGCTGCGCAGGTGTGAGCTTCAAGCCCGGATAGACCTCCAGCGCGCGGCCGTAGACGCGGGCGGGCACGGCGAACTTGCGCCCGTCGAAGGCCTCGCGGATGGTGACGTCGAGGTAGTAGAGATAGCCGCTCAGGCCCAGCCCGAGCAGCAGGACGAGAACGCGGAAGGCCCGATGGCGAAAAATGGGCAGGACCCGGGTCTTCAGAAACGGAACGAGGGAGGAACGCAACCAGCTCCAGAACAGGCGAAGAAAATTCATGACAATCGTGACGGTGCTGTACGTTTCATTGTAGAGGTCGGGCCCGCCCCCCTTGTACCGAGCCGTTACAGGTCGCCGGCCGAGTGAGGAGAGCGCCCCTGAATGACAAAGGCCTCACCCGAGGGTGAGGCCTTTGCGATGGATAGCACTTGCGTTTACTTGCGCGCCGGCGGCACGTCGGTGCAGGAGCCATGTGCCACTTCCGCCGCCATACCGATGCTCTCGCCCAGCGTGGGATGCGGGTGGATGGTCTTGCCGATGTCCACGGCGTCGGCCCCCATCTCGATGGCCAGCGCAATCTCGCCGATCATGTCGCCCGCATGCGTGCCCACGATGCCGCCGCCGACGATGCGATGCGTCTCCTCGTCGAACAGCAGCTTGGTGAAGCCCTCGTCGCGCGTGTTGGCGATGGCGCGGCCCGAGGCGCTCCAGGGGAAGAGGCCCTTCTTGACCTTGACGCCCTGGGCCTTGGCCTGCTCCTCGGTCAGGCCCACCCAGGCCACTTCGGGATCGGTGTAGGCCACGCTGGGAATGACACGGGCGTTGAAAGCGCTGGAGGCCAGTTCCTTGTTGCCCTGCAGCTCGCCGGCAATGACTTCCGCCGCCACATGCGCCTCGTGCACCGCCTTGTGCGCCAGCATGGGCTGGCCCACGATGTCGCCGATGGCGTAGATGTGCGGCACATTGGTGCGCATCTGGATGTCGACGTTGATGAAACCTCGGTCCGTCACGGCCACACCGGCCTTGTCCGCGGCGATCTTCTTGCCGTTGGGCGTGCGGCCCACGGCCTGCAGCACGAGGTCGTAGGTGCCTTCGCTCTTGCTGCCGTCCAGGCCCTCGAACTGCACCTTGATGCCGGCGGGCGTGGCCTGCGCACCCACCGTCTTGGTCTTCAACATGATGTTGTCGAAGCGCGGCTTGTTCATCTTTTCCCAGACCTTGACCAGGTCGC